>VGTI01000038.1 GCA_016874735.1 Deltaproteobacteria bacterium | reverse complement strand
TCTGCAGCTACAAGACTAGTTCCCGAGCGCACTCGACCCTGCGCATCGAACGTTACTTTAGTCGCCGTGCCAGGCGTTGCAACAGTTGCCAGAGTTGCAGTGCCAGTACCCGGGCCCGTTGCCACGATATCGCCGGTTAGTCCCGTTAGGTAGTTGCCAGACGCCGCCGCCGGCGGCAAGCTTGCCGCTACCCACTTGCCGCTTCTGTACGTCAGCACCTGATCCGCTACAGGGGCCGCACCCGCCTCAGTTTTGGCCGTGAGATTACTGGAGCTGAGGTTGTCCCACTTGACGCCACCAGCACCGTTACTCACAAGGACGCTACCCGAAGCCGCGTCTTTCACGCCGCTAATCCCTAGCTTGCCACTGGTGACGTCGAACCCGACACTCTTGTTATCAACAGGGACACGCATGGCGAGCGGGATGTAGTTAAATTTCTGCCGTGGATAGGTCTTACCGCCCGACGAGATCTCGATAAATACAGGCTCCGTGCCATCGCGGAAGATGTCCTGCACCTGGGTGGCCATAAACGGGAAGTAAAGTGAGAATACCCCCTGGTTTAGAATCACACTGGCGAAATCAAACGACTGCCCGAGTTGTGTACCGTCAATTTCTGCGGTCCAAAATGTTGCCTCAATCGCGACAGGCCCGTCTTTTGGCGCGCCAGAAGATTCCGTGAGCCTACCTGAGTAGGTCATCGGGAGACTCCCGACGCCCTGAGCCTGGGCAGCGGGCGTGAGGCAAACGGTCAGAAGAGCCGCCAGCACTCGCTGCGATCTTCTTGTCGCTGAGGTTTTGAAACCCCGGATGCCCACTTTGAGCCTCCTTCGGAATCCTGGGCCTATCCGCTCTGACGAGAGATCCTCGGAGTATTTGGTCGCATTCTTTAGGGTCATTTGTGAGTTGCCTCAGGACCAGCTTTAAAATGCTATGATTACGGAGGGATGGCTGACATGCTTTTAGTCACCAGGAGGTCATTTTGTGTGCCATTTGTTGGGCATATTTTGATGCCACATCTCGTTTTTGAAATACCAAGTAGATTCTGGGTGTTGCAAACACCGTGGCTACGTATTGTGGCCACGGCGGGTACGCCAAAGCCGCTCATAAAAAAGCAAATCAAATAAATTTAGTTAGTTGTGTTTTGGCATGAACCTTGCCCCTAGGTCTTTACTGCGCATGCTTTGCATCCGCAGCCTCCGCGCTGAACGTTTAGCCTCGGGTCACAAATATGCGGTTTCGGTTTCTCAGAGATTGAGAGCAATCGCCAATACTGCCAACGGGTCTCCCGCACTACTTAGCTACGCAAGGATCTGTGTTTCATGGGACTGACGGAATTTTATATTTAATTCCCGAGTGTTGAGAGAAATTGCTAAAGAATTTACCAAAAATGACGATATATTAGCTAGTGAGTTGGACAGTCCAACAGACGAAGGTTTCCAATGTCAAAAGTCACCAGACATCAATTATGGGCAGACCTGAGGCAGGTCCTCGGCATTCGCGTGGGCAGCGGTCTCGGTTTGCCAGCATCGATGGGAGACGTGGATACAGACATTGAGACTCTGCTTGTCGAAGCGGCGGCTAATGCTGCGGTGCACCCCCTGATTGCCGAGCTGCTAGCTACCTGGGTTTGCATTCATGGCGCCCGCGTGCGCACTGAGAAGCTGCACGCGCTCGCAACAGCTGAACCAGTGAGTCATTTTTGGCTCGCAGTCTTGGCCCACCTAGCCGTTAGCCGTGGCTACGCGAAATGGCGTCTGCTGGCCCGCAAGCTAGCCGAAAGCGCGCTGAGGTCTCAGCCACGTCTTCTAGTCGAGATGGCTGACGCGACTGAGAACGAGGAGTGGCTCATCGGCTGTGGTCTGAAGGTTCCGGTCGGAGCACTTCGAATCCGCCGTGAGGACGTGTTATCCGTTGAGGAGTTGGCGATAGCGAACCTACAGTATCGTTTGCGGCTCCAGTATGGTGCCGATGTCAGGGCAGATGTCGCCTATGCTATCGCGCGGGGAGTCACTGCCTCTAGCGAGATCGCGAAGCTTGTTCATTGCTCACGGGAAGCGGCTGGGCGCATTGCTGGCGAGATTATGACTGCAGTGACAGCTGGAGCGACTTTGCCGTCATATAATCAGGCTCCGTAAAGATCCTTCCTCAGCACCGCTAGGATTTTCTTTGCCTTAGCTACGTCGCCTTTATTTGCCTTCTCCTTGAGCAAAAGGTGCACGACGACAGAATCAAAGGTTGCGGCAGGCAGAGCCAAGCGTCGGACGTCCTCGATGTCTTGAAGGCGCGGCCCTGAGTCGGTGATGCGGCATAGCTTGGAGATTAGAAGGTTATCTGGGGACGGGCAGCGAAGCTTCAACGCTTTACCGAGGAAAAGATCCTGCACGCCGTCTTTGCCGTAGCCGAATTTTAGGTAATCATTAACTACCCGGGCTCGATCCGAGAACCACGCGAGCTTGAGGTCTTCCTGTTTTGCAAATTCTTCGGAGGCAGCCCTAACTTGACCAGGAATCTGGTTAATGAAATCGATGTCTTCAGTCGCGGCGTCACGAACACCCAAGAGCATGAATGCTGCGCCTCCGACGATTAATCCCTCAAATGTCAGGTCCCGTGATTGGAGAAACAGGTCGAAGCGTCGATAGATTTCGAGTGAAACTGGAATCGTCATTTAGATCAAACCTCGGTTACTAAAGATCGATGCCAAATCTCTCAATATGCTCAGTCAGTGCATCGTTATCAATGTGGTGCATGAAGATCAGGTCAATCTTGTAGGCCAGCATCAAGTCGTCGAGCGATGTCTCATGGGCCTTAGAGTAGTTGTCAAACTGCTGTTGCCATCTAATGCCAGCTGAACCGTCCATTTTCACATCCGATCATTTAGAAGCGCTCTAGTCCACGAAGGCGCACTAATAAGCGGGCCACATGTTACAGCGTTTATAGTTATTTACACGACAAAAATTGGGCCCCTACCTTGCGGTAGGAGCCCAATTGTTTAGCTTAGGTGAGCTATAAAACCCTGTAACTACAGGATCTTACATCATCCCGCCCATGCCGCCCATGCCGCCCATGCCGCCGGCACCAGCGTGGCTGTGCTCTTTCTCATCTTTCGGCTTATCGGCGATCATAGCTTCCGTGGTGAGAAGCAGACCAGCAACCGAAGCCGCGTTGGTCAGAGCGGTGATCGATACTTTAGTCGGGTCGATGACGCCGGCTTTGTACAGATCTTCGTAGGTTTCGGTGAGGGCGTTGAAGCCTTCGCCGTCTTTACCCTTCTTGACGCGCTCAAGGACAACAGCTGGCTCAACGCCGGCGTTGAACGAGATTTGACGCAGAGGCTCTTCGATCGCGCGACGGATGATCGACACGCCGAATTGTTGCTCGCTGCTAGCGAGTTTCAGGCTGTCGAGGACGTGTTGCACGCGGATGAATGCCGTGCCGCCGCCCGGTACGATGCCGCTTTCGACAGCAGCGCGGGTGGAGTTCAGGGCGTCTTCAACGCGCGCTTTTTTCTCTTTCATCTCGGTTTCGGTAGCTGCGCCGACTTTAACCACAGCAACGCCGCCAACGAGTTTAGCAAGACGCTCTTGCAGCTTCTCTTTGTCGTAGTCAGAGCTGGTGTTTTCGATCTCAGCGCGGATTTGCTTAACGCGCGCTTGGATGTCAGCTTGCTTGCCTTTGCCATCGACGATGGTGGTGTTGTCTTTGTCGATGGTGACGCGTTTAGCTTGGCCGAGGTCCGCAAGGCCCATGTTCTCAAGCTTAGCACCCAGATCGTCAGTGATCAGGTTGCCGCCGGTGAGGACAGCCAGGTCTTGCAGCATAGCTTTGCGGCGGTCGCCGAAGCCAGGAGCTTTAACAGCAGCGCATTTCAGCGTGCCGCGCAGACGGTTAACAACGAGGGTCGCCAGAGCTTCGCCGTCGATGTCTTCAGCGACGATGACGAACGGACGGCCGGTTTGAGCGATCTTCTCGAGGATCGGCAGCAGTTCTTTCATCGACGAGATTTTCTTCTCGTGGAGGAGGATGTAAGCGTCTTCGAGCACAGCGGTCATACGCTCGGCGTCGGTAACGAAGTAAGGCGACAGGTAGCCGCGGTCGAATTGCATACCTTCGACGGTTTCAAGGGTCGTCTCGAGACCTTTGGCTTCGTCAACGGTGATAACGCCGTCACGGCCGACTTTGTCCATAGCGTCAGCTAGGATTTTGCCGATCTCTGGGTCGTTGTTAGCCGAGATAGCGCCGACTTGAGCGATCTCTTCGCGGCTAGCGGTCGGGCGGGAGATTTTCTCAAGCGCCTTGACGACTTCAGCAACAGCTTTGTCGATGCCTTTTTTCAGTTCCATCGGGTTGTGGTTTGCAGCAACCAGCTTGCTACCTTCGCGGTAGATCGCCTGTGCCAAAACCGTAGCGGTCGTGGTGCCGTCACCAGCGATGTCGGAAGTCTTCGAAGCGACTTCTTTCACCATTTGGGCGCCCATATTTTCGAACTTGTCTTCGAGTTCGATTTCTTTAGCAACGGAAACGCCGTCTTTGGTGATGGTTGGCGAGCCGAAGCTTTTTTCGATCACAACGTTACGGCCTTTGGGGCCGAGGGTTACTTTAACGGCGTCAGCGAGTACGTTGACACCGGTAAGAATTTTGCGGCGCGAATCTTCGCCGAAGTTAATCATCTTAGCGCTCATGTTCCACCTTTCGTAAAACAGTTAGATACTCAAAACTTAGAATCCGAAATACCTAAGTCACAGACTCTTAGACGAGGACGCCGAGAAGGTCGTCTTCGCGCAGGATCAGGTGCTCGTGGCCGTCGATCTTGACTTCGGAACCAGCGTATTTGCTGAACAGTACGCGGTCGCCAACTTTAACGTCAGGCTTGCGCACTTTGCCGTCGTCGAGGATCTTGCCGGAACCGACAGCGATCACTTCCGCCTCTTGTGGCTTCTCTTTAGCATTGTCAGGGATGATGATGCCGCTGGCGGTTTTCTCTTCGCTCTGCAGCCTTTTAACCAGGATTCGGTCCTGAAGGGGCCTGATTTTCATCGCGAGTACCTCCTAATGGTGATGAAAACATTCCAACTCAAACGTAAAAAAGACACTACCTTAGCTCCATATCCGCCACCGAAACCAAGCGCCTTAGCTGCGCGCATCAGCATTCACTGATAGATTTCAGGCAGATACTCTCACTAATTAAGAACAGTGCGAATGTAATGCGCCCCCCCGAATTGTCAAGGGCAGGCGCATAAAAAATATGAGAGCAATCGCCACGACGGCAAGCAGCTTCTAAAAGCTCGCCACCTTGGTGCTCGCGAGATTCAGAGCCTCACGCTTCAAGTATTCGGGCTCGCAATGAAATCTCGCAATGTCTTGGAGTAGATAGGTGCGTGCCCGGATCGCCGTAGCACCCAGCGTCAGATCGATCTCAACGGGTTTGCTCGACGGGTTCTTGGGCATTAGCATCAGGGACAGCTTCGGACCCCTGGGGCGCAGCGTCTGAACCAATGCCACGCGGCTAAGGTCGCTCCAGTTAAAGGAATGAAGTCTGAGTCGAGTGCCGACGGTTATCCCGGTAGGTGAGACGGTCACGTAGCGGATCGCCTTCACAAAGACCGCAATGATGGCAATCCAAGGAGCGACCACCAAAGCAGCAAAAGTAGGTAGCATCACCTCGGGGGCTTCGAGAAACGAGTAGGCCACCGCCAGGCGCGTCATGAGTAGGAAGCTGATGCAGCCGATAAGTCCGATAGCCGATAACTGCATGAGGCTGCGTGGGTAGGCCGCAAAGCGCCGCCCGCCCCCTGGCACCTCGTCGGTAAAGTAAAAGTGCTCGCGGTCTTCCACCTGGCGCCGCAGGAGATAGGCCACGGCGTCGGCGTCCTCGCGGTCGATGCTCGCAATGCGGTCCCAAACACGACTCTCCTCGCGAAACCTGCCGGCATATTCGTACAGGCGGGCCTGGAGCTTCAATGCTGCCGTATTGTTTGGGCCTAGCGACAAAAGTTGCTCTAAAGCCTCGTGAGCCTCGTCGGTAGCACCGGCGTCGATGATCTCGGTAATTTGTTTGACGTGCATCATACGCACTAGTCATCGGCGGAATATCCCTACTACTTGAGCGCGCGCACCAAAAAAGATACGATGTCATAATGACCAAAAATACACTGGACCCCCACAGCAACTGTAGTGTCTCCCTGGTGCGAGATCTCTGTCGCACGGCCGAGGAGCTACATAACGCCGGACGTTTTACCGAAGCCCTAACCGCAGCCGAACAGGCTGTGGTCTCTTGCGCTAGGTCACTGGGACGCGCCCATTACGCCTACCCGCTGGCGCTGTGCACGCTGGGCTGGCTGCGCCACAGTGTCGGTGAGGCAGCCACGGCAGTCTTTGCCGAGGCCGTGGCCCTGGCACGAACACTGGCCGAGGACGATTTCGAACACGCGGTAGTTGTGATTTCTCAGGCGGCAGATTTTGCCCGGGAGACGGCCCAGCCCCAGCGCTACGGTGAGCTAGGTACCGAGCTCGTCGACTTGCACCTGCGCCATCTCGGGCCAGATCACCCTCGCACTCATCAGCTCGCGGCTAAGCTGGTTCGTCTCCATGCTGCCCTCTAGTCAAGAGGGCTAGGGTTCGCCTAGGGTATTCGCTGTTTCTCCAAGCGAGTACGGCGGCAAATACCAAGTTGAGACCTGCCGTGATGAGCAGCAGATCAACAGTGGTGAGACCAGCTTTAAAAACCGTCATAGCCAGTAGCGCTGACCCGACCATAAAGACCGAGTTGTAGACGTTGTTGATGGCAACTATTCGCGAACGTAGTGAGGGATCGCTGCGGTGTTGCATCAGTGCATAAAGTGGCACGATAAAAAAGGCGCTGCTGATTCCTGTGAGGAACAGATCGGTAACAGCGCGCATAAAAGCCATGGCAGAGGGCCCGGTGGCCAGACCCCATGCGGATCCGAGTGCGTCCGACGGTGCAAGCGCAGCTGCCTTGTGCATAAAAAATAGATCCGCCGTGAACACGCTCATACCGACAGCACCGACGAGCACGAGCCCGGTTTCGATCTTGCCGCGCGACACTTTGGCACAAATAGCTGCACCGATACTGATAGCGATAGCAAAGTTCGTGAGTAGTAGAATCACCACTTGCTCGTTGCCGTACAAGGCATGCCGCGTGAAGTTTGGCAACTGGGCTAGTACCGTGGAACCCACGTACCAAAACCACGAAATACCCATCACAGCGCTCGTCACGCCCGGTTGTGACCGCAGAAGACGCGTCATCGCCGCCATCTGGGTAAATGGGTTCCAGTCTATCCTAAGCGTTGGTGCCGCAGCTGGCGCTGGCGGTATGGTGCGTGAGGCAAAAAATCCTGCTACCGCTACGGCCACCACGGTTCCGCCTGTCACAAGAGCGGTGCGGTTCTCGGCCAAAGTTCCACCGATGATCGTGCCGAGCAGGATCGCAATAAAAGTACCCATGCTCACCAAAGCGTTGCCACTGACTAGCTCGTCCTCGGCGAGATGCTGCGGCAAGATGCTGTACTTGATGGGGCCAAAAAAAGTCGAATGGATGCCCATCAGCAGCAGCGTCACTAAAAGCAACGGCAAGCTGTCGACCATAAACCCGACGGTGCCCAGGAGCATGAAGGCAATCTCACTGGCTTTGACAATGCGAATGAGCATCGCCTTTTCAAATTTATCAGCCAACTGTCCTGCCATGGGCGACAGGAGAAAAAACGGTAAAATAAAAAGTCCGGCCGCGAGGTTGATCAAAAGGCCAGAGGTAGCCTCGCTGCTGAAACGGTAAGCAATCATGATCATGAGCACGTTCTTGAAGATGTTGTCGTTCATGGCTCCTAGAAACTGCGTGACAAAAAAGCCCGCAAATCTTCTTGTGCCTAATAGTGCGAAGGTACCCTGTGACATCTTGACATCTCCCGCGTCGGTCTCATGATCTTTAAATGTGAGGAACGCTATCTTAAATTTAGATGCAAAAGCGCTTCCCATTTGGGGGTGATCTCATTAACAATATGAGGGATACCTTCCCATCGTTGATTCAGTCTTAACTACCTCACAATAAGAGGGAATTTGCAATGAGTTACGACGCAGCGACCGACAACCTTGAACACGAAGCCCGCAGTTATGCCGCTACCGCTGAAAAAGCGATGGCGGAAATTAGCCATCGCATTGTCGGCCAGCGTGACGTGGTGCAGAGACTACTCATGGCGATCATCGCTGAGGGTCACGTACTGCTCGAGGGTCTGCCCGGACTTGCCAAAACGACCACGATCAAGACCTTGGCCGAGGCAGCCACGCTTAGTTTTGGCCGGATTCAGTTTACGCCAGACCTCCTCCCTGCGGACGTCATTGGGACGCAAATTTACGACCCGCGCAGCGGCGAGTTTAAGGTACGGAAGGGCCCCGTCTTCGCCAATCTGGTGCTGGCAGACGAGATCAACCGCGCCCCAGCCAAGGTACAGTCGGCCTTACTGGAGGCCATGCAAGAGCGTCAGGTAACTATTGGTGACCAGTCCTACCAGCTGACGCGCCCCTTTTTAGTGTTGGCAACGCAGAACCCTATTGAGCAAGAGGGGACGTACCCTTTGCCAGAAGCGCAGATGGACCGCTTCCTGTTTAAGATCAAGGTTGGCTACGGCACACCGGAGGACGAGTTTGAGGTCATCAGTCGCTCGGTGGCCTTCAAAGATACGCCTATCACCAAGGTGCTCGACGGAGAGACGCTGATAAAGATGCGCGATTTCACCAGCAGGCTGCATGTCGCAGACAAAGTGCGTCGCTACATCGTGCAGTTGGTCTTTGCCACACGGGATCCGGCTAGCTTTGGCCTGAAAGACCTTGCCACCTTGGTGCATGTGGGAGCTTCGCCGCGGGCATCGATCAGCATGGAGCGCGCCGCTCGGGTCAACGCGATGCTGCAGGGCCGCACCTTTGTGACGCCGCAGGACATCAAGGACGTGGGACTCGATGTGCTGCGCCACCGCATCATGCCGACCTATGAGGCAGAGGCCGAGGGGGTAACGACCGACGATATCGTGCGCCGTATCTTCGCGCGCGTGGATGTGCCCTGATATGCTTTCATCCGAGGTCATCAAGCAGATCAAAGCCATTCAGCTCAAGGCCGGCCATCTGGTGACCACGGCCTTGGCGGGTAATTATCTGAGCGCCTTCAAGGGGCGCGGGATGGAATTCGACGAGGTGCGTGAATACGTGCCCGGCGACGACGTCCGTCTGATCGACTGGAACGTCACGGCGCGCATGCGTCAGCCCTATGTGAAAATTCTGCGCGAGGAGCGCGAATTGACGCTGATGCTCATGGTGGACGTCAGCCCGTCGCAGGCCTATGGCTCAGGCGGACGACGCAAGCAAGAGGTTGCCGCCGAACTGGCTGCCGTGCTCGCCTATCTGGCTATCCGTAACAACGACAAAGTTGGACTCATAGTCTTCTCGGATCACGTCGAGCAGTACATCCGTCCGCAAAAAGGTCGTGGTCATGTGTGGAACATTATCCGTGCGGTTCTAACTCACAAGGGTAGTGGCAAACGTACCGACATTAGCGGCGCCCTCGATGCACTGCTTCGGTATTCGACGCGGCGCAGTATGTGTTTTCTGATCTCGGATTTTTGGGCAACTAATTACGACAGGGAACTGCGTCTAGCGGCGCGGCGTCACGACTTAATTGCCGTGCGCGTGAGCGATCTCCGCGAGAGAGAGCTCCCGGCGGTGGGTATGATGTCGCTCCAAGATAGCGAGACCGGGGAACTTATCGAGGTGGACTCAAGCGACCCTAAGGTGCGGTTGGCTTACAGCCAGGGGGCTGCCCAGCGCGAGAGTCAACTAGCAGCGCAACTCAGGAAGGCGGGAGCAGGGCAATTTGCTATCGACACTGGGTCGTCGGTGACTGAGCCGCTCATCCGCTATCTGCGTGAGCGCGAACGGAGGCGCTACCGATGACGCCTGCTTTAGGACAGATTGCCGCAGCTACACCCACGACAGCGCCAGTAACAGCGCCAGTGCAAGGCATACCATTAGGTGGCGGCGGGGCAAGCGCGGGAAAAAGCATGGCCGCGGGGCTGCCGCACGGGATCCGCGGGCCTATCGGGATTCCGATGCCGTGGTGGCAAATTCTTTTGATCGTGGCTATCACGCTGGCCGTGCTGGCTGCGTCCTGGGCACTGTGGAAATGGTGGCAACGGTATCAAGCGCGCAGGCCTAAGGCGCCGCGTGATCCGTGGGATGTGTTGCAGGAGAGGCTGGCGCTGATGCAGCCACCTGTGCCATTCACTAAGCAGGCGGGTGAGGACTATTTCGCTCAGTTGAGTCTGATCTTGCGTGAGGCCATCGAGCGGCGCACACAGATTCCCGCCACTGACCGTACCTGTCAGGAGCTCCGCGTGCCTCTGCGCAGCAAGTTGCCGATGGACGCCGCCACGGTCGAGGCTCTTTTGGTGTTTCTCGACCGCGCCGATTTTATCAAGTTCGCCAAGGCGCCCACTGACACGGCCGAGGCTATGTCGGCCCATACTCATGTCCAGACGTGGCTGAGGGCGCTCGTTCCACCGCCTGTGGATGGTAGCGCTGCCGGAGGTTCCAACCATGCGACTGGCTAATCCTTGGCTACTCCTGAGTATCTTGGCGCTCATACCGTTGTTTTTTGTTTACTGGAAGCGTCGCTCAGCCCTGAAATTCCCCAGTACAGGCGTAGTGGCGCGTCTCCCCAAGTCGGGATGGACCAGATACCGGCACGTTCCCTTTATACTGCGGTGCCTGGGGCTGGGAGCTTTGGCGATCGCGCTGGCGCGACCCCAAGCCGGCAATAGCAATACGCAACGCACCGCCGAGGGCCTAGACATCATGATGGTGCTCGACACCTCCGGCAGTATGAATCTGCGTGACTTCTCCTGGGGGCGGGAAAAGCCGACAAGGATGGCCGTAGTGAAGCGCGTGATCGGTGACTTCATCAAGGAGCGGACCAATGACCGCATAGGCATGGTGGTCTTTGGTACCGAGGCCTTTACGCAGGCGCCACTGACTTTAGACCACGAGGTGCTTAATCGGTTTATTGACATCATCACGGTCGGTATGGCAGGCGAGGCGACCGCGGTGGGTGATGGCTTGGCGGCTGCCGTCAATAGACTCAAGTCGGTAGAAGCGAAGTCGAAGGTGGTCATTCTCCTTACCGATGGCGGTAATAACGCGGGACGCGTCGATCCCCTCGCGGCAGCCCAGGCTGCAGCCACTATGGGAGTAAAAGTTTACACCATTGGTGTAGGCTCGGCCCCCAAGGATGGTGGAGCGCCTCAGGCCGCTGATGTCGATCAGCCCACATTGCGCGAGATCGCCAAAGTGACGGGGGGCAAGTACTTCTTAGCCAGCACCACTGAAATGTTGATCAAAGTATACGACACGATCGACAAGCTCGAGAAAACCAAAGTGCAGGTGGAGAGCTTTGCCAACTACGAGGATCTCTACACTGGGGTCGTCGTGTTCGCGGTACTGTGCTTGGCGGCAGAACTTATACTGGGCTTAACGCGGTTGCGGAGGTTGCCGCTATGAGTTTTGGGCGGGCAGATGTACTGATTTGGCTATTGCTGCTGCCGGCAGCAGCTTGGCTCCTCTGGCGTGGTGAAAAGCAGCGGCGGCATCGTCTCAGTCTGGTGGGGGGGCCCTTAGGGCAGGGCTCTGGTGTGAGGCTCATCAAGCCAATGACTACGGCCAAGGCAGGGCTCTTGGTGTTTGCTCTGCTGAGTTTGGTATTGGCTCTCGCTAAACCGCGTTGGGATTTTGTCTGGACGGACGTGAAGCGCCACGGCAGCGACATCGTGATCGCCGTCGATGTGTCGCAAAGTATGACTGCTCAAGATGTGAGTCCAAGTCGCATCGAGAGGGCCAAACATGAGATCTTGGACCTGCTACCCATGCTCAAAGGCGACCGCATCGGTCTCGTCGCCTTTGCTGGCGATGCGTTTGTGGAATGTCCACTCACGGAGGACTACGGTGCGGTGCGGATGTTTGTCGGCTTCCTTGGCCCAGATCTCATACCTTTGCAGGGGACAGATCTTGCGGGAGCGATAAATACCTCGCTCAAAGCTTTATTCGACGGTAGCCCCGGAGGTACCGAAGGACGGGCTATCATCCTACTCACCGACGGCGAGGATCAAGAGCCAAATGCCGAAAAGGCAGCAGCTACAGCCAAAGAAAAAGGCGTCAAGCTTTATGCCATCGGCATAGGCACTCCCGAGGGCGCTCCCATACCAGAGCCCAATGGTGGATTCAAGAAGGACGCTCAAGGCAACATGGTCATTACCAAACCTAACGAGACAGCGCTCAGTAAATTAGCGGCGTCTAGTGGCGGCGTTTATGCAAGGTCGGTGGCAGGTGGCGGTGACCTCGAGCGCATCTACTTGAGTGGTATACGTAAGCAGGTGGCGCAGCGTGAGTACCAAGCTACGCGCGAGAAATTGTGGTTCGAGCGTTTTCAATGGTTTGTCGGCGCCGCTTTGGTAGCGCTAGTTCTGGAGTTTTTATTGCGCGATGTGCGGTTACTGGCGATGGTCATGGTCATCACTTTTGCTGGACTGAGAGCTCCCGAGGCCAAGGCTAGTCCCTTGGCAGAACTCTACAACCAGTCGGTAGCGCGTTACCGCAAGGGGGATTTTGCCGGCGCCGCCCGCGGTTTTGCTGCCGCCAGTGATTCCACCGACCAGGCCCTGGCCGAGCGCGCACTCTTCAATCTCGGCAACACGCAAGTTGAGCTCGGCAAGTTGGACGAGGCAATTAAAGCCTATGAAAACGCCCTGGCCCTCGATCCCAAAGACCAAGAAGCCAAAGACAATCTCGAGTATGTCAAGAAGCTGAAAGAGCAACAGCAGAATCAACCGCAAAACGAGAATCAAAACCAGCCGAATAGTGACCATAACCAAAGCGACCAGCAGCAAAATCAGCAACAAAACAATCAGGGACAGCAGAATCAACAAAATCAGGATCAGCAGCAAAACTCGGGGCAAGACCAACAGAAGCAGAACCAGGATCCCAACCAGGAGTCAAAACAGAACCAAGATCCGAATAAAGATCCCAATAAAGACCCGTCAGGAGACCAAAGTCAACAAGGCGGCAAGGACGAGAAGAAGGACGAGAAGAAGGACGACCAAGGCGATCAGAACGACAGCGGTCAAAGGGATGGCGAAGAACCCCAGGGCGGTCAGGATCAAGAGCAACAGCCGCGTGGTGGCGACAGTGAGGAAAGGTCTGGTAAGGGCGAAATCCGCGCCGCACCGATTTCACCAGACGAGGCAGAAAAGGTGCTGCGCTCAGTTGATGACAACCCGAAAAAGCATCTCTACGGGCCCAAAGATAAGACCCCACCGAGACAAAAAGATAAGGACTGGTAACGATGCCAAAGCTTGTGAGCACAATTTTGGTTTTGGTGGCGCTACTCGGCGCTCGTCTTGGTTATGCTGGATCGATAACAGCTGACCTCACACCAACTGATGGGACCATGGACGACACTTTTGTCCTGACGCTGCAAATCGAGGGCCGTGATCGTAGCGACCCTGTGATACCTAACGTCGATGGCCTGCAGTTCTTGCAGCGTGGTGTGCATCAGGCTACCGCTATAATCAATGGCCAAACTACAGAGCAGCTGCAACTCACGGTGCTTGTGGTTCCCGATAAGCCTGGTGATTATACAATCCCGAGCATCGCCGCAACGATCGACGGGCAAAAGGTGGCCACCGTGCCACTCAAGCTGAAAGTTAGGCCGGCCGGAGCCCAGTCACAAGCTCAGGCGCGAGCGCAACAACCGGCTCGAGGTGGGACCAATGCTGCTCAGGGCCAACCTGGGGGTGAGACGGCCGGCGTGTTTTTAGAGCGCGACTGCGGGATCACCGGTCCCGTCTATATCGGGCAGCAGATTCTTTGTACCATTCGCCTCTATCACCCCAATAACTTGAATGGTGGCCAACGCCTCAGTCAATCGTCAGCAGATTTCCGTCGCTTCAATCTCGAAGGGGAAAAACGCTACCAAAAGGTAGTGAACGGTCAACGCTACTCAGTGATCGAGCTGCGTGAGCTAGTCGTCCCCACTAAGTCTGGACAACTCGATGTTCCGCCGTTCTCAATAGAGGCTCGCGTGCTTGTGTGGAACAAACAAAATAATCCTCTCGATAAGTTCTTCGATAAATTCGGCGGCGGTGTTTTCAACTTTGATCTCAATTATACGGAAGAGCGTAGTGTCACCGTCACGACACCTGCACAGACCTTGCAGGTTAAACCGCTGCCTGAACAGGGTAAGCCGCCCGGGTTTAATGGGCTTGTTGGTCTATTTCAGCTGGAATCAAGCCTCAGTAAAAATCACATAGCCGCTGGCGATACAGTTACCATAACCATAACCCTCCAAGGTTACGGATTGACCGATACTCTGGGTGATTTAGCGCCTGGCCTCGATAAATTTGGCAAAATCTACCCCGACAAGCCGGAGTACACCGAGCAGGTCACCGCCGAAAACGGGATCGCTTCGAAGAAAGTTTATAAGTACGCCCTGGTCCCTACCAAACCGGGAACCTACGATCTGGGGTCCGTGGAACTTCCCTCCTTCAACCCTAAGCTCAATCAATATGTAGCCATCCGCACTGATCTTGGGCAACTGATCGTCGATGCAGCCCAGGCAGAGAGTCAGGGGCAGCCTCAAGTCGCGACTGCTTTACCTGTCAATAAAGAAGAAGTGAAAGAACTCGGCAGTGATCTCCTTGGATTTCACCGCCACGTAGATCTGACGGCGCAACAAACCATAACCAGTGCGGACAAAATTATGCTGGGCGTACTAGGAGGCCTACCAACCTCTTCAGCATTAGGCGCTTTCATATTTTTCCTTTATACAAACAGAAAGAAAGACGCCGAAGCTGCTCGTCGTTCGCAGGCCTACCGCGTTTACAAACTAGCCATACCGAAGGCTCAAGCAGAACTCCAGACCGGCAATATTTCCGCGGCACTATCCGAGGGCCACCGATTACTGCGTACCTATCTCGGTGACCGGCTATCCTTGCAAGGCGGAGCGCTGACCGCTCGTGATGTCGATTTCGCCACCACGCGCTTGGGCGCAACGCCAGAGATTAAGGATGTGATGATGAATCTGGTCAGCGAATTTGATCGCCTGGAATTCGGTGGTCAGGTTCCCAGTCCAGAGCGCGCTCGGGAGATGCTCGACTCTTTAGATCAAGTCGTGAAAGGGTTAGAAAAAGCATGAGCACATGCAGACGGGTCATCTTAGTTCTGATGTTGTTATGTTCTGGATCTGCGGCGGTCGCAATGGATGAGTCTCCTCTGCAAAAGGAGGCCGAAGCGGCCTTTGATCGCGCTGACTACGCCAAGGCCGTTGCGGATTACGAGCAAATGGTCAACTCAGGTGTCATCAACGGCCATCTCTACTACAACCTGGGCATGGCCTATTACCGCCTCGGGAAACGCGGCGACGCCGTGGCCGCTTTTCTCGCCGCGCGCCGTTATTTGCCGCGCGATCCCGATACAGCCGCAAATCTGAAACATGCCTTGAGTGATGTCAGGGACAAACTTGAACCCGAGGTTCCGTCCTCTGTCGCGGCTAGATTTGCATTCTGGATCGATAGTTTCACCCCGAAGGAGTTAGCTTGGATGCTAGCGGTCATTGCAGCTGTCTGGGGTGCAGGTACGACCGCAGCATTTGTCTGGTCACGCTTCAGTAATTTACGTTTGTACTTTGCTTTCGCCGCTCTGCTACCCCTAGTTTTACTTTGGGGGTTCAGCGTCAAGCTTGATGAAAACGACCGCTGGGGAGCTGTTAATCAGCCAAAGGTTAAAGTCTATTCCGGCCCTGGCACCCTTAACAAGGTCGTCTTCGAACTACAAGAAGGCGCTCCCGCGCTAGTCACCGAAATTGCCGCGGGAGGTTATTACCGTATCCAACTCTCTGATGGTAAGAAGGGGTGGATTTCTGGTAATGATCTTAAAGTTTTTGGCAAACTTTGACCTTTGGAATTAAAAATCAATGGTTCAGGACCGCTATATCGAGTGGCTGCTACGTTCTGGGGCGCTGAGGTTCGGTGAGTTTAAGACCAAATCTGGTCGGCTATCGCCTTACTTTTTCAACACAGGCTGCTTTGACTCGGGCCAAAGCCTCGGTGGGATTACCGAGTTATACGCAGAGGTGATCGCTGAGCGTTTTGGTAGCAAGGTAGAGAACTTATTTGGGCCCGCCTACAAGGGGATTCCCTTGGCGGTGATGACCTCCTATCACTTGAGTCGCAACTTAGGCAGGGATATTTCCTACACATTTAATCGTAAGGAAGCCAAGGATCACGGTGAGGGGGGGACACTAGTCGGACGCCTCTACTGCGGTGGCGAGCGTGTAGTCTTGGTTGAAGATGTTGTTACCGGTGGCACAAGCTTTAGAGAGATGCGGCCCATCCTCGAATCTAGTAAGGTCGAGGTGGTCGGCATCGTCGTCGGCGTCGATCGTCAGGAGCGTGGCACGGACGAGCGTGCGGCATTACTGCAAGTAGCCGAAGACTGGCGGGTGCCTACGGCGAGTTTAGTGACAGTGAGTGAAGTAGTGAGTCGCCTCCACAACCGAGAGATTTTGGGGCGCGTGTGGATTGATGACGTGATTAAGGCCCGTATCGACGATTACCTAGCCACATACGGCGGTCGTCTCAAATAACGATCCGAATCTTTGCATTGGGGACTTCGAATGGCTGGACAACTGCAACATTATAACAGTCCTACGCTAAACCGCGTGGCTAAGTGGGTCCTCATCGTATCGGCGGTGATTGCGTTGGTGTCGGTGTTCGGATTCAAGTTTTTTACTTTGAATCCGGAGTTACTTGCTCGTTTCGACTGGGCCATGGCTCTGTATCCCTATTCATATAAAGCCTTTGCGCAGGCACAAATATTCACCGGTTGGTTGGCTGCTGTGCTCATGCTGACATCACGCGTGAAGTGGTCGTGGCTTGGTGCTTTTTTGGCGGTCTATGCGATCTCGCTCTTCAGCGAATTTTCTGGGACTAGTTGGGGACTTCCCTTTGGTCACTATGAGTACACCGATCTCCTGGGCTTCAAGATTCTCGACAAAGTGCCATGGCTGATACCCATGAGCTGGTTTTTCATGGGCTTTGCTGCCTACCGACTGACCATTGCTCTGCTTGGCCCGAGCGCAGCGCTTACGGGGTTTTCTGCGACCACGAGTCGCCTGTTGCTAGCCACCGGCGTGCTCCTACTTTGGGATGTGACCCTAGACCCAGCCATGAGCAAGACGACTCCATTTTGGATTTGGGAACAGGATGGTAGCTACTATGGCATGCCGGCGCTGAATATTTTTGGCTGGGCAGTGACCGGTTTCGCCATCATGATCGCGATCGACAGGCTCTTTGGTCCGGTGCGGGCTAAACAGGTACCGGCTCAGTTTTTCGTCGGGCTTTATGCCACAAACCTTATTCTACCACTGGGACTTCTTGCAGCAGTGGAAGCCTGGATTCCCCTAGGTCTAACGATTGCCATGGGATGGCTCCTCTTTAGGCTGGGACGCTGGCTGGGATGGCATGCCATCCCTCGCATCAAAATGCGTCAAGACCTGTCTCAGACGGAGACCCATGCACCAGCGTGACAACTGCCGCGCCAGCAACTTTTAGAGATGCGGATGCTCGGGTGGCTCGGAATTACCGGTGGGCTCGAGCCGTTTTTGACTGGTTTTTACGTCGCATGGCGCGGTCCGACTTTCACGCGGTTAGGGTGATAGGGCAGTGCCCAGAATTGGCACCTGGTGCGCGAGCGATTTTTGTCGCCAATCATTGTGGCTGGTGGGATGGGCTGCTGCTGTTACTCCTCCAGCGCCGATTTTTTCCTGGGTTGCCTGTGTATTCGGTGATGTTGGCGCGGGAATTTGGTGCCACCTTCTGGTTTCGCCTTATAGGCTGCATACCTATCACGCCTGGCAGCACTGGCTCCGTTAGGCGGCTGCTTCGTCGTCTGAGCCAGCTCAATCGAGAAAACGCTGATTCTGGTTACATATGCAGTTATTTTCCTCAAGGGGAGATCAGGCCTAGCTTTGCTAGGCCGCTCAAGTTTACAAGCGGCCTACGCGCTGTCGCTAACGCCGTCGCGCCAGTGACGCTGATACCCATCGCATTTCACTACGAGCCTATGACCCAGCGTAAGCCTGAAGCTTTGATCGCTTTTGGTCAACCGATGGCACACCATGGGGACCCATTGGATCTACAGCTCGTTGAGCGACTAGTGACGGACGCGCTAGACGGCCTGCAAAGAGAATTAAGTATTCATGGTGAGCACCTGTTCAGCGAGGGTAGGGGGCCATCGTATGTTAGTCTGGTGTAGTTTAATGCTAACCGTGGTTTTTGTACTGATTGCCTTAGCGAACGTACTGGCTGCACCTCGTTTATCAAAATCAAAAAAACTTTCCTTAGGCAAACAGCCTTTTGTTAGCGTTCTTGTTCCAGCCCGTAACGAGGCACACCAAATTAGCGCCTGCATCGGCTCATTACTGGCAAACCAGTATTCTGACTTTGAGGTAATCGTTGGCGACGACCAATCCACCGATGGGACTGGGGCAGTCGTTGCCGCCATGATCAATGAGCGCGCTGCCGCGCTCGGCCCGACACTCAAGTTGCTGACGATCAATCAGCCACCACCACTGGGTTGGACTGGCAAGGCTCGTACCTGTCAGGAGCTCGCGAACCAGGCTAGGGGAGAAATACTTGTATTCTGTGATGCGGACGTAAATGCCGCGCCGGAAGCACTTGCTGGAACGGTGGCGCTACTCAACGGATACCGTGCAGATACACTCAGTGCGCTCCCGCGGCAACTCGGTGGCAGCGCGTTGGTTCAGGCGCTGGTAGCCGTAGTGACACAGTTTTCCATCTTGATCTCGCTACCACTGATGGTGATTCCGAGGTCCAAAAATCCATCGCTTGCCACTGGCAATGGTCAATGGATGGCATGGCGCCGTTCGGCCTACCTTGAAATCGGTGGTCATGAAGCCGTCAGAACCTCGCGGATCGAAGATGTCGCGCTCGCTCGTTTAGTTAAAGAGCAAGGTTTGACGTTGATCGTGGCTTTGGCAACTCGCGAGCTCACGGTGCGGATGTATGAAAGTCTTGCAGCCGCTCGGCTAGGATTTCGTAAGAACTTGTTTGCCCTCCTGGGTGACTCGTGGGTCGCTGCGTGTGCATCCCTAGTGACAACTGTTGCTCTTTTGCTAGCTCCAATCTTGGCTCTTGCGACCGGCTCTCTAGAAGCTGGCGTCGCACTCTTGAGCCTTAATTTAGTTCTGTTGTTAGCCCAACGCCTAGCGTTCCGCACCCCCTGGTCGGCGCTGGTGCGCTTGCCACTTGGCATAGTCGTGGCTATGGTGGTTTTGTGTGAGTCGGTAGTCTATAGTCGGCGCGGCGTCTTGGTTTGGAAAGATCGGTCCTTGGTTGTTGAGTGACCGCTTTGAATCTCTCACAGTGAGGTTTTGGGTAATGAATAAAAAACATTTTAGTTTAGTTGGTATATTAGCATTTAGCCTTTCAACATTTGGTTGGGCAAAGCCGCCGTCAACGGGCCCTAATGCGCCCATCACGGCAGAAGAGCAAGCCGCAATCCTGAATAAGATTCGCCCACGCCTTGAGGCACTAGGAGGAAGTTCGGATAGTAAAGTGGTCGTCGAACGTGCAAAGCTAACTTACTTTATTGGCCAATATAGCTCCAAAGATGAGGATAAACTCAACTCATTCCGGCAAGGCCTCGTTGCCCTTGAACCTGCTGCCGCCGAAGGTAAAGACCCGGATGCCGTGCTGATCTGGGCGGCAAATGCAGGCGGCGTGGCAAGCATCGAACGCAACCTCGACGCCCTCAGGCTCATGGATAAAATTGAAAAACGACTTCTCACCCTCAGTGAGAAATTTCCCTCCCACGAATCTGGCGCAGCCTACCGCGCTCTAGCGGCCATCTATTTCAACGCACCAAGTCTTATCTCCGTGGGCTCGAGTAAGAAAGCTGCGCAGTATGCCACTAAGGCTTACTCCCTAGACCCTAACAGTCCGGCCAACATGCTGATGATGGCACGCGTCGAAGCTGATCAAGGCAACAAAACGCGCGCCGCCGAGCTTTACCGCGAAGTTTTACAGCGCGCCAAAGCCGATCTTTATCCCCTAGATTATGCTGCCTGGCACAACGAGGCAGTGACCGGCCTGGACGATGCCGGCGCCCTCAACTCCTAACCTCGTAAAGCGTGCCACTAGCCGCGGGAGCGCAGGCTCCCCAGGCCACCATCGACCCCGATCACTTGCCCAGTGATCCACGTCGACTCACCTACCAGCAGAAACTCGGCCATCGCGGCAATATCATCAGCGGTGCCGAGGCGTCCCAGGGCGTGCATGGCTAGCGACGCTTTGCGGGCTACCTCGGAGCTCGTTATGCGCTCGGTAAGCGGCGTGTCGACCAGTCCGGGTGCGATGCAATTGACGCGGATGCCTCTAGCAGCATAGGTGGCAGCAGCCGAGAGGGTAAGCCCCGACACAGCACCCTTAGCCGCAGCGATGGCCTCATGATTTGTCAGACCAATCCTCGCTGCGGCTGAGCTAAATAGCACGATCGATCCACCCGTGCTCTGCATCACTTTCGCGGCGCCGGCCACCGTAGCGAAAGCCGTCTTGACGTTGGCCGCCAGCACGGCGTCTAGTTCGTCCTCTTTGGTGAGATGGGCTGGCTTTAGCAGTAGTGATCCCGCACAGCATACGACGCCATCGAGACCGCCCAGATTCTCTGCCGCCTGTACACTTGCGTTGACGATACTGTTGTAATCTCCAGTGATGCGCAGTGCCATCGTCTCCAGGCGTCCTGCTAGCTCTTCCAAGCGATTGTGATCGCGTGCCGCCAGAGCCACATGGTGATGGGCATCCATGAGGCGCTCAGCTAACTTCTGCCCGATACCGCTGGTAGCACCAATGATGAGCACCTTTTTAGTTGCCATACCGCCGCCCTCTCTCAAGTTTTTGTGACCTGTAAGCGACGGTATGTGCTTCCAGTCGGGCGGTCAATGCAAAATGCTACGGCTTAGCTGCAGGCGATCTTCATTCCCCAGACTGCGATTCAAGCGTGTGTAAGTCCAAACTTTCATGCACCTTAGCCCATCCCATCATGTGACCTAGGGCAATGATGCTGATACCGCTCAAGATGGTCTCAGTTGTGTGCATCCAGACTCCCGTAAGGCAAACGACCGCGCCTATTGTTTGTGTGATCAGATTGAACGGGTGTGCGTGCAGTATGGCGATCTTACCCAGGGTTGTGTCTGCAATGGCATCGACGTGGGCGTGCCGCACCGACAGGTGCCCAAAAATGCGGCCGACAAGCACGACAGCAAGGGCCAGAGGCCACTGATGATTCCATAGGAAGAAAAAGCCCCAGGTCCAACTGACTAAGTAGAAAATCATCGAAACCGGGTGACTTCCCCTAATTAGAATGCGCTCGATCAAAGAAAACTCATGCGCTGCCGCAGGCTTCGCGTAGCCACTGGCCTGAATTTGAACATTTCCCATGGTAAACCTCCCAGTTCCTAGTCATGAGAGCCAAATGGCTCACTACCCCCAAGCAGTTCAACTTCCATGCCAGCACTTATAATTTCCAAGTAACCGATGGTGTACGGTGTGGCTCATGTGTGTTAAGGAACCGGCCATCAATCTGGAGGTGATTAAGCCGATGGACCTAGTCTTCGAACCTAAGCACAAATCTACGGATCCGGATCCGGCGCAGCTACCGGCCCATAGCAAAATCAGCTTCACTGCTAAACTCGTTGCCTACTGTCGTCTAGCCTCCGATATTCCCTATGCAAGCGAAGTCGCTGAACGCATCGGCGCCCAAGCTGTCTACGAGCATATGCTCGGAACCACCTCTCTCGATCCCACTGCCCTTAATTGGTTCGATGCACTGCTCGAAGCCCGCTACAAGAGCCTCTCTGCGGCCGTCGTGCGCAGTGGAGTCAGTCAGGTAATCGAGTTTGCCAGTGGCGTTGCTCTCCGTGGCCTCGCGATGTCCCGCAATACTCAACTGACTTATGTGGAGACAGACCTGCCAGACCTGTCGCAGGAGAAGGTGGCGCTCAGCGACGCGATTCGCAGCACTCATGGCCTCCCGCATCCGCCAAACCTGCATTACCGCAGCTGTAACATCATGTCGTGGGACGAAATTGAAGCTGTCCTAAGTCTTCTGGATCCGAGTCAATCAGTCGCCATCATTCACGAAGGGCTCTTACCCTATCTGATGCCCCAGGAAAAAGAGGTTGTGGCAGCCCATGTAGCCCGGATCTTAAGGGAGTTTGGCGGCGTGTGGATTTCGCCCGATTTTGTCACAATGGACGAGGCTATGGGGAGTTTTTGGCGGGATAGCTCTCTGACTGGGATGACTGAGTCGATCACGCAGCAAACTGGGCGTAGTTTTGAACAGGGTTGCTTCAGGACCCAAGCCGACATTGATCAGCTACTTGACCGCCACGGTCTCGTAGGCACCTCACAGCTACAGGTGGACGGTAGCTTTGTGCTCAGCTGTCTTAAACAAAGACCATTGCCTAACGATCAGCTCCATGAACTAACGCAGCGTCTCACCCTGATGGAGATCAAACTCAGTCGTTCATAAGGGCAGCGAGCTGACGGTCAATAGCGTCGGCGTAGGCCGTCATCGTATGAACTAGCGGGGATTTGGACTTAAGAGGTGTCGCCTCCGCTGGCAAACGTGCGCCTGCACAGCCAGCGTGCACCCTCTGCTGATGAACAGAGGTGTTGTTTGTCACGAGCTTCAGTCGTACTCCGCTGCCAGCAGTACTGAGGTGAGCCCTCTTAGTTTTATCCTTGGTGGTCATGCTACAGGTGTCGGTAGGAAACCGTTGGAGCTTGAGTTAGCTGGTCCACTTAATTGTTGGTAATGGTTAATTTCACTAGTTATAACAGATGGTTATTGAGCTTCACCTGAACTTGAGTTCGGGCGATCCACTAGCTGTAGTGAAACTAGGTAGTTGCATCTCAACTACCAACAATTAAGTGGATCAGTTACTAAAAAAAGCCCCGTAGCCATCGCTGACTACGGGACTCTCGTCAACTAACTCAACTGACCTTACTTGTTACCTTTGGCCTGGTCTTCCCGGTACTTGGAAACGATCTGCTCCTGGATGCTCGATGGCACCGGACGGTATTTTGCAAACTCCATGGAGAAGTTAGCTTTACCCTGGGTGGCCGACCGGAGGTCGGTCGAGTAACCAAACATCTCAGACAGCGGCACTTCGGCGATGATGACGGCGTAATCATCACGCATGTCGCTACCGAGCAGCAGACCACGACGGGACGACAGGTCACCCTGAACCGTACCTTGGAAGTCGCTTGGGGTCTCAACTTCGACGCGCATGATCGGCTCTAGTAGAACCGGCTTAGCAGCGAGGAATGCCTCTTTGAACGCTGCACGAGCAGCAATCTTAAACGCCATCTCGGAGGAGTCAACAGGGTGGAAACCACCGTCGTTGAGGTTGATCTGAGTACGGATTACCTGGAAGCCACCGAGAGGACCTTTGACGATCGACTCGTTGAAGCCTTTTTCACAGCCAGGGATGAATTCTTTTGGAATCGCACCACCGACGATGTTGTTCTCGAACTTGAAGTTGATCTCGGAGTCTTCCGACAGCGGCACTAGTTGACCAACAACGTGTGCGTACTGGCCCGAACCACCGGTCTGCTTCTTGTGTTTGTAGTCAAAGTTAGCTGGTAGGGTTGGTGCCTCGCGGTAGTTAACCTTCGGCTGACCAACGACTACGCTCGCTTTGTATTCACGCTTGATGCGCTCGACGTAAATCTCAAGGTGCAACTCGCCCATCCCTTTGATGATGGTCTCGTTGGACTCTGGGTCGACGAATACGCGGAAGGTTGGGTCTTCCTTCATGAAGCGGTTGAGTGCTTTCGAAACCTTAACGAGGTCGTCTTGCTTCTCAGGCTTGAGAGCGAGTTCGATCACAGGCTCAGGGCAGAAGATAGACTCCATCGCAACGTTGATGTTTTCGTCGCAATAGGTGTCACCGGACGCGCATTCGACACCGACCATAGCAATAATGTCACCAGCCGATGCGACATCGATCTCTTCTTTGTCGGCTGAGTGCATGCGCACCAAGCGACCGATCCGCTGTTTCTTCTGCAGACGCGGGTTGTACGCAGTGTCGCCTTTCTTCAGCGTCCCTTGGTAAATCCGTGTGTAGGTCAGCTGGCCGTACTGGTCGTCAGAAATTTTGAATGCCATCGCCACGAGCGGTAGCTTGGGATCGGACAAAACTTCGATCTTCTCGCCTTTGTCGAGGTCGGTACCGAAGTTTGGAACTTCTGTAGGACTCGGCAGGTAACGGCCGACTGCATCTAGAAGCAGCTGAACGCCGCGGTTTTTGTAGGCCGAGCCCATAAATACCGGGGTCAACTCACGCTTAATAGTCGCATGGCGCACCACTTTATTGATCATGTCTTCGGGAATCTCTTTCTCTTCGAGCATGAGTTCAGTCATCTCATCGGAGAACATCGAGATCTTGTCGAGCATGATGCCGCGGTATTCGTTAGCCTTTTCCAAATATTCTTCAGGAATCGGAGCTTCGCGAATGCGCTCACCCTTTTCGCCTTCGAAGAAGAAAGCCTTCATCTTGACGAGGTCGATTTCACCATCGTGATCGCCTTCGAGACCGATAGGAATCTGCATCATGACCGCATTGTGGCCCAGCTTCTCACGGAGCATGCCAGTGACGCGGTAGGGGTTGGCCCCTTGGCGGTCAAGCTTGTTGATGAACGCCAAGCAAGGAACGCGGTAGCGCTTCATCTGGCGGTCTACTGTGATCGACTGCGACTGAACGCCCGACACACCGCAAAGTACCAGAACCGCACCGTCAAGTACACGCAGCGAGCGCTCTACTTCGACCGTAAAGTCGACGTGCCCGGGGGTGTCGATGATGTTGATTGCGAAGTCTTTCCAGCCCACGGTCGTCGCAGCGGAGGTAATCGTGATGCCCCGCTCCTTCTCAAGCTCCATGTGGTCCATGGTCGCACCGTCGCCGGTCGTACCACGAACTTCCTGAATCTTGTGGATCCGGCCGGTGTAGAAGAGGATCCGCTCGGTGAGCGTCGTCTTGCCCGAATCGATGTGAGCTGAAATGCCGATGTTACGGACAAATTCCATTTTACCTGTTGATGCCATGCGCGAACACCCTGTTACTAATGAGAAAGGTCCCAACTTTTACTGCGATACCATGAAGCCAGCATGAGTACCAAGGTAACCCGTCAATCTCAAGCAAAAAATTCCGACCCGTCTCCAATCGCCCCAAAGTCTTGCCATGCGACATCGCTAAACTTTTGCTCCCAATCCCACGAAAAGGAGTAGGCGGAAATTACCCACATCGTGGTGCGGACATGGTGAGCCGACTGAAAATCAAACTTTTCGAAGCGGAGGGGCGCAAGGGCTCCACCCCTCTCAGAGGCGCTTCCGAGGCAGCTCCAGTGTCGGCGAGCGCCGCGCAGCCACTCGTTTCACCACCCTCTGCCCAGGGTCCCACCCAACTCGCCTTCGTCGTCGCTGAGCCGGCCGACAATGAGGCCTACTGGGACGGGTACGACACCCAAGTGGGGGACCATGGCCAAGCTGATTTCACCGCCCTCAGCAGCCCCGGTGCAGCGGAGCGTCTTAGCGCTAAACGGCTGGGTCTGATTGGCGCTGTGTCCCTGCTCATCGTAGCCGGTGCCTTTGCCGGCTTCATCTTCTACCTGGGGGAAGACAACCCATTCCAGTCTGAGCTAGCCCCTTTTTTCGACGCCCTGTTTGGCGCCGCGGAGACCACCGCGGATGAAGAGGCCCCGGCACCAGCCAAGGCCAAAAAGACCGCGGCAAAACCCGCCCCAGAGTCAGCCGTCGCCACGGCAGCACCGCCGAATCCGGTGGAACTTCCAAAGCTAGACGCAAAGCGCGACATTGAGCGCATTTATACATCACTGCCCAACCCTCTACCAAAATCCGATATCCCCGAGACTACCCCTGCGCCTAGCGGTGACTCGACGGAAAAATCAACGGACACGGCAACGGAGGACAAGGCAGCGGATGGCGACAAAGCCACCATCGACGGCACCAGTCAGGAGACTGCCGAGGTCAAAACTGAAACCGCAGCCAACAGCACGGCAGATGGCAAGTCAGAGGGTCAAGATAACAGGAGCCAAGCCAGCGTTACCCAGGACAACGAGGGGAAAGGTAAGGCCGCCGGCGAAGACTTTGACCCAGCGCTTGCCGAAGCGATGGACCATGAATACGTGTACCAACACTACCGGGCAATCCAGGAAATTCGCGCGTCCCAAATCAAAAAAGCAGCGGTCCTCCTGCGTCAAGGTTTGGTGGATCGCAAGTTTTGGAACCGCATGTATGCAGCCATCGGGTTGGTCGAATTTGGCGTCATGGTGACGGAGCAAGAACTCATGATTGCTTGCGAAGAGACCCGCTCGGAGCTAATCGCCAGCTTCTTCAGGCGCTTCACGAAGGCCCCTAACGCCGCGCAGGTTTACGTGATGCGGCACATCCTGCGGTTTGCCGATACCCGGGGCCGCCTTGTGCTGCTTGAAGGGATCTTCAGGTATAAAGATGAATTCCGCGCCAATTACATCATGGCCGCGACCATGGATCGGTCCCCTAAAATTCAAGCTTGGGCCAACTCTGCCCTAAAGCGTCTGCGTTTACCTAAAGAAAGACTCGGTAAACTGCGTGAGGAGATTGGTCGCTACAAGCAATGAGCTCTTGGTCCAACCGCAGTTAACGCGGTGCTCCGAGCTTGAAACTAGGCGTGGTAGCCTGCCGCGTTGCCGGTGTGGCGAGAATACCCCGCGCCATCAGGTCGATCACTTGGGCGCGGCTCTGTTTGCCATAGGTACCCTGGAATACAGCCATCCCAGCGGCAACGATGGCGGAAGCCGCCGAAGTACCCCGGTGGGTTTCGCCGTCGGAGAATTTGACCTCAGACGAGATCACCTGCAACTCAGGTTTGGCCTTAGTGCCAGCGGCTGCGGGCATCTTACCGCTGTAATCGACATCACTCGCCCCAACGGTAAGCACGGTGGCGTTATCGGCCGGGATGCCAACGCTATTGTCGCTCGGGGTATCAAGCACGACGATGCCCTCTCCGTCGATACTGAGTCTCAGCTGCGATGCGCCCTTGAAGTTACGACTGATGGCCTCGACCCGCAGAAGATAGGTCCCTGCGTTGACCATCGTCGTGACGGTCTCACGCGGATAGGCCGAGTAAAGCGGATCTGATTTATTACCCGCTGGCCCGCTTTGGCGCAGGCGGCCGACGCCAAGCTGATTGTGATAAGCATCTTCCAGCACGAGATCCAGATCCTGGTCGGTGGCAAAGTTGGAGGTATCGCGGTTGTCGTTCCAGCTGAGGGCAATCGCCACCCGCGTCTGGTCTTTGGGCACCGTGAAACGCACAAACCGGCCCTCGTGAGGTAGCGTCACCGAGACGCCGTCGGCATTAATATTTACCGCGCTATTATAGGTCGAGCGCCCCATGTTGCCAGCAGCATTGATCCAAAGGACGCCGGCCTTGGTAGCTCGGTTCACCTCGGTATTAATGAAGCCGCGGCCGTCGAAATTGCCAAAGTACTGCCAGACCTGGGCGTAGAGCACGATATCAATCTTACGCTTAATAACCTCGTCAACGGCCTGTTTGAAGTTACTAAACCCGTAGGTATTCATGAGAATAATTTCTGGCCCGTCAATGTCTTCATCATAGCGACTCTTACCCGTGGCTAGCGCATAAACAATTTCGGCCAGTTTAGTCCCGTGGGTGGTACTGTCCATTTGATCCAGAGCCGATTTGACGAGCTCTGTGTCTGGGGGTAATCGCTTCCCCAGGCTGTATTTGAGTCCAGAAAAGCCATTGTCGAGTACAGCAACTTTAACCTTCTTGCCGTGCTTACCGAGGCGGTGATAAGCCCCGAGGCCAAGCGACTCGATCAGAGCTTGCTGGTTCACCAGGTACGAGTTGCCGTCCTCTTGCTCGATGACGGAGGCGACGGTACGTTTCCCATCGAGTGCTGTCGACGCTGGTGTCGCCGGCGACTCCGGCTCAACCTGAGCCACTGGGGTGGTGCTCGGTTCGTTCCGTCTGCCGAACAGATCTTTGTCCGACCCACAAGCCACCGAAACGGCAGCAGTTACGAGCAAACATGCGGACAAACGAGGCATGCCGGACTCCCTTATGGGTTTCATACAAGCCGGCATACTACGCTTTTTTAATAAAAAAGCAATAAATTTTATTAATGTATTAAAATATCAATTATTAGTGTTTGTGTCCACAGCCCCCGGCAGCACAGCCACCACCGTCTTTGGCCGGACTTGGTGGCGTCGCAGGGGGGGTGTCGCTACTAGCGCTGCTCTCACTGCTAGAGCTCGAGCTTGAGCTCGCCGATCCACTGGCAGCGGGGCTATGCGCCTTGTTGCTTCCGCCACGGAAATCCGTGACATACCAGCCGCTTCCCTTCAAGATAAAGCCTGTCCGGCTGAGTAGCTTGACCAGCGGGCCTTTGGCACAGGCTGGGCATTCAGCAGGCGCAGGGTCATCCACCTTTTGTAGGACTTCCTGTACCGAATTGCAGGCTTTGCACTCATATTCATAAATGGGCATCGGCGCTAACTCCAGGCTCAATAATAGAAGTAACGCCGCCAATGCAGCGTTACTGAGAGACCTCTATTTGCGACCGAGGCGGCCCCTTGTCAAGGGACTAAGGGACTTAACGACCAGATTTTACCGGCGTGGGTGGAAATGCTGAGTCCACACGCTGCTTCAGCTCCATCCCGGTCTTCCAAAACGGCAGACGTTTCGGTGGGACCGTGATCCGCTCACCGGTCTTGGGGTTACGACCTTCGTACGCTTTGTATTCGCGCACGGTGAAGGCGCCAAAGCCCCTGATCTCAACGCGGTGGCCGGCGCAAAGGGTGTCGCCGACGGCGTCAAAAAACAGGTCGACAATTTCCTCAGCCTTGGCCAAGGTGATATCAGCTCGTTCCGCCAAACTTTCGATCAACTCTGACTTGACCATTGCTCTCCCTTTCTATTCAGCAGCACTCTTATGATAACAAGATCTGAACGATCTTGGCAACTTAATCGACTTATGGGATAACAGGTTCTTTCCAAGACCAATGGTGAGTAAACATGGAATACATTCCTCTAGAGAAGCCGATTGCCGATCTTGAAAACCGTATAGACGAGCTCCGTCGCATGGCCACGGTACAGTCCGTCAACCTCGATGGTGAGATTCGTGACCTCGAGGATCAGGCGCACAAGTTGCGCCGTGAGATGTTCACACGTCTGACAGCGTACGAAACGACGCAGCTGTCGAGGCACCCACGGCGCCCAAACACCCTCGAGCTTATCAGCGCTCTGTGCTCAGACTTTGTCGAATTGCACGGCGACCGTAACTTTTTCGACGATCCAGCCATCGTTGCTGGCCTTGCCACTTTTGAAGGTAAGTCGATCGTCGTGATCGGCCATCAAAAGGGTCGCGGCACCAAGGACAACATCTACCGCAATTTTGGCATGCCACGCCCCGAGGGGTACCGCAAAGCGCTCCGCATCATGAATATGGCGGAACGCTTTGGGCTACCGATCCTCACCTTTATTGATACCCCAGGTGCGTATCCGGGTATTGGCGCTGAGGAACGTGGCCAATCTGAGGCGATTGCCAAAAACATCATGATCATGTCGACCCTTAAGGTACCCATCATCACGATTGTCGTCGGTGAGGGTGGTAGTGGTGGTGCTCTTGCCCTTGGTGTCGCCAACAAAGTGCACATGCTGCGCTACGCGATCTACTCCGTGATCTCGCCCGAAGGCTGCGCCTCGATATTGATGAAGGACGCATCCAACGCGGCAGCGGCGGCTGAAGCCTTGAGGCTAACCGCTACAAATGCTGCAGATCTAGGAGTCATCGACTCGATCATTGAAGAGCCAGAGGGTGGCGCTCACCGCAGTATCGAGGTGACAGCCCGAAACATCCGCGCGCAAATCATCGCTGACCTAGCAGAACTCGGGCGTAAATCTGGGCCAGAGCTACGGGAGCACAGGATGCAGAAGTTCATGAATCTTGGCTTTGTCGATGACGGGCGGAAAGTGCTCAGTGATGTCCAGTAAGCGCACCCCACAACTGGTCACGGTGCGGCCTTGGGATGACGGGCGGGCCTGGTCTCTCCAGAGCGAGATTCTGTGTCCGCCGGACAAGTCGGTGACCCATCGCTCAGTAATGCTGGCGGCGATGGCTAGGGGTGAGAGCGAAATTGTCTACCCGCTGATGGGCGCCGACTGTCGCTCCACAATGGCTGTGTTCCGCGCTTTGGGTGTGACCATCGAGGGCGACACTGGGGGTAGCGCCGGTGCTACTGTGCGCGTCAGCTCCCCAGGCTGGGACGGTTGGCGCTCGCCGCTGACACCTCTTGATTACGGTAACAGCGGGACGACGGCCCGCCTCTTGACAGGGCTTTTTGCAGCGACCCCAGGCTTATTCGTCTCATGTTTTGGCGACGCTAGTTTGAGCACCAGGCCCATGGGACGTGTAGTAACACCGCTGCGCGCCATGGGAGCCAAAATTCTGGGGCGTGATGACGGCCGCCTTTTGCCTATGGCCGTGTATGGTCAACCACTGAAGGCCGCCAATCACACGGTCGATAAGGCCACGGCGCAGGTCAAATCGGCTCTGATCCTGGCTGGCCTCAACTGTGAGGGGCAGACTCAGGTCACTTTACCTGGTGGCAGCCGAGATCACACTGAGCGCATGCTAGCAGCCCTAGGAGCCCCGATTGCTGTCACGAAGCAAGGGCCTAATGAAACGGTAACGGTCACAGGCCCATTCAGACCGGCGGCGCGCCGTCATTTGGTTCCCGGTGACCCCTCCTCCGCAGCGTTTTTTGCCGTACTGGCGGTCCTCAGCAGTGGCACTCTGGTGATCAAGGGCGTCTTGGATAACGACACCCGCACTGGCTTCGTTACGCTGTTGGAACAGATGGGCGCTAAGTTCGAACGCCGTCGTCTTGTCGATCGTCCCGGTTACCTTGAACCGGTGATGGACCTGGTCGTCCACGGCGCGCGTGAGCTGAAGGCAATCGAGACCGATCCAGCTGCGGCTCCCACGTTTATTGACGAGGTACCAATTTTAGCCGTGGCAGCCATGTTTGCATCCGGCAAGTCGCGACTACGCGGGCTTGGTGAACTACGCGTCAAAGAATCCGACCGTCTATCTAAAGTCGTCGAGCTCCTGACCGTTGCTGGCGCCCGAGTCTGGACGGAGGGTGATGACCTCCTTATCGAGGGGCCCACAGAGCAGGTTCAGCCTTTTGTCTTCGACCCTGCTGAAGACCATCGCCTGGCCATGGCAGCTTCCATACTGGCTAAATTTGCTCACGCTCCCTGTCGCATTGCCGACCCCCAGTGTGTGGCTGTAAGTTTCCCGGATTTCTTTGAAGTTTTGGCCAGCCTAGGTTAGTTTCTTAGCCTATCCTTAGATGAGGAACGAACTTGAGTCAGCACAGACCGAAAATAGTCGCGGTTGATGGGCCAGCAGGGTCCGGTAAGAGCAGCATCTGTGACGCGGTAAGTCACCGACTCGGCTGGACCTACATCAATACCGGTGCCTTGTACCGGGCCGTAGGGTTACTTGCTCTCGGGCGCGGCATCGATCTCAACGACAGTGTGCGCATTGCCGCAATGGTTGATGAAATTGCTCCCGGTCTTACCTGGCGCGGCGATGACCGGACTCTTTGGTTTGAAGGGCGTAACCTGAGCCTGGCCATGAACTCTGAGCAAGCTGGCTACGCCGCCAGCAAGGTGGCCAAGCAGGCGGCGGTCCGAGACTGCCTTTTACCAGTCCAGCGGCAGTTGACTTTGTCGGCTCCCGCAGGGGCATTAGTCGACGGCCGTGACATTGGCACCGTAGTATTTCCGGATGCAGACCTTAAGATCTTCGTCACAGCGAGCTTGGAGGAGCGCTCACGTCGGCGTCTCCAACAACTCGGCTCAGACGCCGAGGTGCAGTCCATTGAGGACATTCGAGCCGGGATCGCCAAGCGTGACGAACGCGATCAGGGGCGCGACACCGCACCGCTCAAGCAAGCCGACGACGCCGTCGTGCTTGATACGAGTGACTTGTCGATGGAAGATTCGATCTTGGCCATGATCCGCTTGCTCAAAGGACGTGGTTTAGTCGATTGAGCACCGACAATGGTGCGCTTTTTAGGGTGCTTAGCCTCTTTAGAGCACGGAGCCGCAGCGGTGCGCTTTGCCACTGCTTTAATACGGCGCGTTGCCGCGCCGCCGCGCTGCCTTCTATTGTGAGTCTTTGGTACCACAGTCTTCAGGTCGTCGAGGCGCCTCAGTAGCTCTAGCTCAGTCGTTGCGCGAGCAGCACCAGCCTCTTGGCTCTCTTGCCGCACGATCCGCAGCGTCGCCGCAAGCTCCGTCACCTGCTTCTGCAGTAACTCTAGGTGGACCGTCTGCCGCTGCATCTGCAGCAGAAGGGATCCGTTCAGCTCGGTTTGGCTAGCTAGCAATTGGCGGAGTCGGCCTTCAACACCAAGGCTGGTCTCCCTATGCTGGTCAGTGATCCCTTGAGCTTGATCGAGTACGCGTCTTAACTCCGTCGTCACCTGCACGGTAGCTGAGCTGATATCACCACGAATCACCGTGGTTAGTTGATCGGGGATTGACTGCAAATAATCGCTGAGGCGTTCACTGTGCTCGAGTAGTTCAGCGGTGGCTTCACTGACGAGGCTAGCAGATTTTTGCTGGGAGGCCGTCGCCCGCGTCCACGCCAAATACGACTCAACATCGGCCTGCCTGTAAACCGGGCTTATATAACGTCCACGTCTGATGCGACCCACCCGCAGCTCCCGTCCGGAGATCTGGGTCAGGCGCGAGCGTTTGATGCCAAGCTGATCCATAACGGCGTCTGCGTCGAGCGAGAAGTCACCGCAGTAGTCCTCGTCACCGCGCAACCAGACGACCAGTGGTAGGTCTGCAGCCGGTGCTTCATCGTTCCGTTCGTCCATTAGTTGACTCGTCTCGATTTGATGGTCCAGTCTTTGAGCGTTCTGAACGTCGTCAAGTGCTGCGAGTCGTTAAGATTCTCAAAGAAAAGCTTCAGCGACATATTATGCTCGCCCTCAGAGAATTTTGTCATATCAAAATAAAGCGCCAAGTTGACTGGACTACTGCCGAGTTCCCCCGGTTTATCATTACTCCGCGTTAAGACCGCGCTGCCAGGGACATTCTCTTGGTAGAAGAGGGGGACACTCTTGCGCTTGCGCATTTCGTCGGATGGATTGATCTCCATGTAGAGTATGCGGTCTGCACTAGCGGCGGTGATCCAGTAGGTTTCCTGTGGCTCTGGTCGAGTAGTTAGGAAGTCGAGGATGCCAGACTTTTTGTGCCGCGGCATATTGGTTTCGACCTTGTAGGTCTCCGGATTTTCTCTGAGTGCCATACCGTAGTAAAACCCTGAGCCTGGGTTTAGGTTTTTGGCCCCGTCGAGCGGATTGTAGAGAATCGCTGGCAGATACACGGCATTGGAGAAAAAGCTAACCTCCGTATACATGCCGAGCTCAAAATTGAGTTTGAGAAAGTTGTAAACAAAGCTGATCCTAATGATCGACCGTATCGGACCGATCTTGTAGGCCTCGAGCTGACTCTGGATGGACCGATGACTAGCTTCGACGGTCAAAAAGTATTTGAGGTCGGCCTTCATAAAGAAGGTGGTCGAGTCGATGAGCGGCACGAACTCTCGCTCGGGCAGTTGCTCCGTACCCCTTTTCACCATCTCCACCCTTTTGGCCACGAGCCAGTTCTTCTGATCAAACTGGTAGCGGTAGCGAGACGTCGTCACTTCGGCGCGTTGGCGATCAAAATTGACGTACTGACGCGGTGAAAGCGGCGGCGCGTTGCTGAAGTAGACGCCAAGATAGACTGCACCCTCTTTATCACCAGGTGTATTGGGATCTGGGTAGGTGATTTTGATTTCGATGACGATCGGTGGTTTCCCAACCTCGGTCCAGTCACTGGGAGGCGTCGCAGGTCCGACGTCGTCACCCATAAAACTCAGCTCGTCCTGCGGATCGAAGATCCCAGTGCCGGTATTAGCCGTGACATCGCCCCCATCAGGCAGGACGTAATCACCCCAGTCGTTAATTTCATCAATCTGAAACGGTATCACCACGGCCTTGCCGCTGGAGCTAGCACGGAATAGGCGGTACATACCGATAGGGTAGTGAGTCAGCCACTTAACCGAGTCGCCCTTAATGACTATGGGCGCCGAATGAATAGCTGCCCAAGCTGAGTGGCTCCAGCTCCCTATCAGCAGCAGCAATGCGGCAAGAAATCGTCGCAATCAACAGTCCGGAGTTGGTTAAAGATTCTTCTCTATTTCGGTTGTTCTTAAATATAGTTAAAATCATGGCATGCGTCGACCCCTGGCTAACTTTTTAATCCCGTTGCTCAGTGTGGGCCTTCTTGGTCTCGCGGGAATGCCTATCCTACAACTCCGGCTACCCGTTACTTGGCAGGTTACGAGCAGCCGCAGTGTTGGTGGTAACGCCACTACGGTTACGGAATCATTTCGCGAGACTTGGACTCTGGAGGCGGGGGCTAGCGGTATGGCGAATTTAACGTCGCCGCGAGCCACTGTGCCTGTCTACAGCGAGACCACGGAGCCCTTGCAGTCGTCGGCCTATACTTCGGTCGCAATCAAACAGGGTGATTTAGCCAAACTCCTCGGCATTTCAGTTACTCCTGAAGTCGACTTTGATGAAGGTGCTCAAATTAGAAAGAGCGACAGGTTGGTCTTCATCCAGCTCAGTCGCTCCGACCGGCAGGCTGTTGGTATCGTCCTGAACTGGTCTTTTGATCAACACTACGTCGTCAATATCGATGTCGGCACGCAGGTCACCCTCTAAGAGGACGGCACGTGCGTCGTTGTCCTCTGAGGGATATCGTGAGTTCCGTCGTCATTAGTGGCGGAAGTGTCTTTCGCCGGTAAACACCATGGCGATGCCGTGCTTGTTTGCCTCATCGATTGAGTCTTGATCGCGCTTGGACCCGCCTGGTTGGACAATCGCAGCGACCCCGTGACTGGCGGCAAATTCTACCGTGTCACTGAAGGGAAAAAAGGCATCGCTGGCGAGCACGCTACCCTTAACGCTGCGGCCTTCAGCTTCGGCTTTAGCGACAGCAATATTGGCTGAGTCAATGCGGCTCATTTGACCAGCCCCAATAGCAACCGTCACACCATCCTTAGCAAACACAATAGCATTCGACTTCACGTGTTTGGCGACAATCATCGCAAACTGCAGATCAGACATGGTCGAGGCATGCGGCTTAGTGGTCGTCACCGACTGCCACTTGGCGGGATCGAAGCTGCCAGTATCTTCAGACTGCACCAGCATAGCTCCGTAAACAGATTTCAGCTGCGCGCGAGAAATCCGGCTGCCCTGCCGTGCAAAGGCGGCACGAAGGATGCGGAGGTTTGGTTTTTTGCGCAAAATTTCGAGTGCCTCGGGACTAAAGTCTGGCGCGGCTACGCACTCAGTGAATAGACTGGTCACTGCCGTAGCCGTTGCGGCATCAACTGGACGGTTGAGGGCGATGATGCCACCAAAGGCCGACTTGGGATCGCAGCTCAGGGCACGCCGGAAGATTTCGGCCAACGCGGCCGTTGCGCTGGTGGCACATCCGCAAGGATTGGTGTGCTTGATGATCACGCAGGCTGGGTCGCTAAACTCAGCGGCCAGCGCCGTTGCGGCATCGAGATCCAGAATATTATTGTAAGAAAGTTCTTTGCCGCCCAGCAGTTCCACTGCTGCGAATCCCACGGCCGGCAGCGCCTCATCGGCGTAGAGCCCAGCAGCCTGGTGCGGATTCTCGCCGTACCGGAGCGGCTGACGCAGCTTGAGATGCACGGGGAGCGTTGCCTTGCTCTCGGTGTCTGCGTTGCTCGTCTCACTGGTGCCGCCCTGCCCGAGGTAGCTAGCAATCGAGTGATCGTATGCTGCGATTGTGGCAAAGGTCTTGACCGCCAACTTCAGCCGCAGCTCTTTAGGAACCTCGCCCTTGCCGAGTGCGGCAAGCACCGCGTCGTAATCGGAAGGGTCAATGACCGGCAGCGTAAAGCGCCAGTTCTTGGCCGCTGCCCGAAGCATCGTTGGGCCACCGATGTCGATGTGTTCAATAGCATCTTCGAGAGGCAGCTTTTTGGCGATGGCCTCAGCAGCAAACTGATAGAGGTTTACGACGATCAGATCGATACCTTTAATCCCATGCTTGGCCGCCTCAGCCACGTGAGCGCTTTGCCCTCTATCAAACAAAATCCCACCATGCACTTTTGGATGCAGAGTCTTGACGCGGCCACCAAGGATCTCAGGACTGCCGGTAAATTCCGCTACATCCGTCACCGGCAAACCATGCTCCCGCAGGAGTTTGGCCGTACCACCGGTCGAAAGAAGTCCTATACCGAGTTCGACTAAGCCACGGGCAAACGGTACCAGTCCCGACTTATCGGTGACTGAGAGTAGGGCGAGGCGCTGCTGCTGGGAATGTGACGACATGGGAGGCTCCTTCACGCTAAGTTTTGGTGGCTGGGCGGCCGGCGGCCTTCATGCGCTCTAAATTAGCTTTTAGTTGCGCCTCGACCCCGGAATTAATTGGCTCGTAATAACTTTTGTGGGCAAGTTCGCGCGGCAAGTAGCCGAGTCGTTGTGCCCCGGATGGATCATCGTGGGCGTAGACATACCCCACTCCGTAGCCAAATTCACGCATGAGTTTGGTCGGAGCGTTGCGGAGGTGCATTGGTATTTCCAGGGCACCAGTAGCCTCGACATCTACCAGAGCTTGATTGATGGCGACGTAGGCCTTGTTGCTCTTGGGTGAGGCAGCGAGATAGGTAGCGGCCTGCGCGAGCATGATACGGGCCTCGGGCATGCCGATGGCATGGACTGCCTGCATACAGCTTACAGCCAGAAGCTGTGCCGTCGGGTTGGCGTTGCCAATGTCTTCGCTGGCGGCGATCACCAGGCGGCGGGCGATAAACATCGGGTCCTCGCCACCCGCCAACATCCGCGCCATGTAGTACACCGCAGCATCGGGCTGGCTAGCGCGAATACTTTTGATCATTGCCGACACAAGATCGTAATGACTATCTGCATCACGGTCATAGCGGATATTCAGAGTCGGTGCGACTGCCGCTAGGCTCTCGATAGTGATGGCGCCCTGATCTTTGGGAGCTGCGCAGATGACGGCCTCGAGGAGATTAAGCGCTCTCCGGGCATCGCCATCGGCGGCCTTGGCAATCGCTTGAATAACATCGGTCCCGACATCTGTTCGCGGCAGGTTGCTGTCAGCGCCCTGCAGAGCTCCGACTAGAATCCGCTCCAAATCTTTGACCGCTAGGCTCTCCAGCTTGAACACGAGGGTGCGCGACAAGATCGCGTTATTGACGGTGAAGGACGGGTTTTCCGTCGTAGCGCCAATAAACTTAATGGTACCGGCCTCCAAGGCTGGTAGCAGGATATCTTGCTGGGCTTTGTTGAGGCGATGGATCTCATCCATAAAAATCAGCAGGGCTTTGTCGCCTATGGCTAAAAGCCCCTCGGAGCGGGATATCTGCGCCCTGATCTCCTTAACCCCGTGCTGCACAGCCGACATAAGCGCCACATCTCGCTCGGAGGCTCTGGCTATGACCTGCGCCAGGCTGGTCTTCCCAGTGCCAGGCGGACCCCAGAGTAGGAGGGAGGTGAATCTGTCGGCCTTGACCAGAGCCCATAATGGGGAATCAGGGCCCCAAATTTTCTCCTGACCGATGACGTCGTCGGGCCGCTCGGGACGACGGCGCACCGCGAGCGGTGCCGCCGAACCCTCTGACTTTCTTACCATCGATGAGCCTCCTTCAGTTTCGACCGTGGGCCGATTTGATCCGGCAATTAATGCCGCCCCATGACCGGCCGATAGAGAGAAAGTACCTAGCACATTTTTAGCTCAGCCGGCAGCGGCGAGGAGAGACGGTCACATGAAATTATCCATGCCATTCAAGCAGTATCTTGCTTTCCTGAAGGGCTATTCGAATGTGCCGTTAACGCTCAATCGGCTAACATTGCCCTTTGGCATCATCTCCGACGCCGAAGAGTCGACGACCCTACTGGTCGGCCATGTGCTCGATGACATGGCCTCGCGACTGCAGGGCGACGAGGCCGTAGATGCCATCGATGCCGTGGCTGCTGCCTATGACCTTGGTCATGAAAGGGCCGGCAGCTTCCTCGACCAAGCCCCGTACATCATGTCTAGGATGGCGAAAGAGCTCGGGATGGGTCACCTGCACTGAATTTTCTCGTAACCACAATTTGAGCTATTGCACCGACATGCTATACCAGTATCTCGGCGCCTTATCGGGCGTGGCCAAGCGGAACTGGGAGGAGTCATGGCGCAGGTGCATGTCCGTCTACCTGACGGATCTAAACGTTCTTATTCACCAGAAGCAACTTTTGCTGAGGTAGCTCAGAGCATTGGGGCCGGCCTAGCTAAGGCAGCGCTAGCTGTCAAAGCTAACGGTAAGCTGCTCGATCTATCGCAGCCAGTGCGGGTAGACACGGACCTTGAGATCTTGACCTCTAAGTCAGCCGACGGTCTCGAAGTGATCCGCCACTCCACTGCGCACGTCCTAGCTATGGCCGTGCAGAAGCTCTGGCCCGGGACGCAAGTGACCATAGGTCCAGTGGTAGATCATGGATTTTACTACGACTTTAAATTCCCCGATGACGTCAAAATTAACGACAAAGACCTGGAACGCATCGAGGCCGAGATGAAGGCCATCGTTAAAGCCGACCTCAAGATCGCTCGTGAAGTGGTGTCCCGTAACGAGGCTGTCCGCCGTTTTGAGCAGCTAGGCGAAAATTTTAAGGTCGAGCTCGTCAGCGCGATCCCGGAGACTGAGGATGTCTCCATCTACGGTATGGGTCAGTGGTTTGACCTCTGCCGTGGGCCGCACGTCCCAACCACCGCAAAGGTTGGAGCCTTCAAGCTGATGACGGTGGCTGGCGCCTACTGGCGCGGTGATGAGCGCAACGCACAGCTCACCCGCATCTACGGCACTGCTTGGGCTACACAGAAAGAGCTCGACGATTACCTGCACCGGCTGGAAGAGGCGAAAAAGCGCGACCACCGTGTACTCGGCAAGCAACTCGGTCTCTTTTCCTTCCATAAAGAAGCGCCGGCCAACGCCTTTTTCCACCCCGCAGGTGCCGCTGTCTATAACAAGCTGATGACGTTCATGCGGCGCAGCAATGC
>VGTI01000037.1 GCA_016874735.1 Deltaproteobacteria bacterium | reverse complement strand
GGCCACAAAGGCGCCTGGTACAGAGAAATCCTGCCATTTAGGCAGAGAGTGGGTTGCGGAGGAGGACAGGTTGGCCCGGGAAGCAAACCCGGGTGCTGGGGCAATGGGGGTTGATTGTCCTACCATCAGCCGCTGATGTGAGGAACTTGCGCAATGGCGGCACGTAGACGGTGGTCTTCAGCCGCGATGGTTAGAACTTGGCCACCACCTAAGGACGATCACCAGATACAAATGCACTCTGGATCCACCTCAGGCAGCGACCTCGCAAACGCGATGGCAGCCCGCCAATCGTCAAGCTGTTTAGTAATGCTCAACACCTGACGCTCACGTCCGCCGTCACCACGTGCGCTCAATGTGGCGGCAATCTCGTCAAGGTCTGCGCCGTAACCGACCCCATGCAAGCCAGACGCTATCTGAAACATAGGGGCCTGGACTACGACCCGCCTCCCCGCGCACCGCCGCGCTGCGAGCAGGGGGAGTTCCACTTTGAGTCTGATGACTGGTCGAGTGAACACCTGAGCTAAGCGAGGCATGTGCTGGATGACGAGGTGGAGTCCAGTTAGCTCATGGGCTGGGGCGCCCTATTGCCTGGGTGGCAGATGCTACGGACCATTGCGGAGATTGCTCCTGGTCAAGGTGGCAGCAACAGACACCGATACAGAGAAATCCTGCCATTTAGGCACACAGTGGGTTGCGGAGGAGGGAAGGTTGGAGCAGGAAGCAAGCCCGGGTGCTGGGGCAATGGGGGTTGAATGTCCTACCAACAAGCACTACCTTGCATGCCTACAGGATGCTGGAATCATCCGCAGCCTCGACCGCTACACACTAAAGTCTCTACGTAAACTTGAAAAGTTTTATCTCGGCAACACGGCTCTCTATTATGCATATGCCGAACTAAAACCCGATTTAGGATCGATACGCGAGACTTTCTTCCTGACCAGTATGGCACTAAGCCACCACCAGGTCAGTCTGCATCCGGGACAGGCTGACTTTGCTGTTGGTCCTTACACGTTCGAAGTGGGCGGTCCGCGCAAAGGCAAACGGCAAATCAAGAACGAAGAGCATTCCTATGTAGTCCGGGATACTTGAGAATTCTCCGCAGATCCTCGCATCATCCCGCTTTGGGTGTTTGGGCTCTTGTAAGACCTTGGTCTTGCCATCACCGCCGCAATTATCGGCGGAGGCTCGATCTACCTAATATTAATGGTATAATTCAAAAGCACTGATAAATCACAAAATCGTGTACTAGCCACGCATATAAATTTATATGTACATAAAGTACACACATCTGTATACTTAGTATGCCTATGAAAAAGTTCATTGAAGACAGTATCTTAATTCAGAAATACAGCCCGACTTTGGGCGGGGTGTTCCTATTCTCCGAATTAGCGACCTTATTCGCCGAGTCGCACAAGACTGCCACGTATCGTCGGATCGCACATTTAGAGAGCGCCGGCACATTGCATAGGTTCATAAAGGGAATCTATGTCACTCAGCAATTTGACGCGCAGGTGTTGAGCCAAAAAATATGTCCGGAGTCCTACGTTAGCTTCGGAAACATACTGGCGGAACATCTGATCATCGGCATTTTGCCCAGGAATCAGATCGATGCCTTCAAACTAGGGCGATCCAAAACATACGTTGGACCGTCCTGGACAGTAAGGCATCTGGGATCAGTTGATCATCTTCTTTTCGGCTACGAAACAATTCGAGGAATTCGCAAAGCGACGCCTGAGAAGGCACTCCTGGACACCCTATATTTTCATCAGCACGGTATTCAATTTCCTTTTGACGTCTATAACGATGTTAATTGGGGATATATCAACCAGGAAAAGTTTCTGCTCTACCTTCAACAATACAAAAATCCTAAGTTCGTCGAATTTGCCAAGGGGATGATGTGTGCAGCTACCTGAGCGAGACCAGATATCAAACGACGTTCTCATGCTTTGGATTATCCATCAGTTTGCTGAAGAATTCAGGGACCACGCTCTATTGAAGGGGGGTATGCAACTCATGCTGCTCAGCAGCGACAGAGCGACTAATGATCTCGACTATGTTTTCAGCCCATTTGCCTCGAAAAAAGAAATTGAGCCAGGTGTCGACAGAATACTCGCTAAAATACCAGGAGCATTAATTCGGAAATCGTTCCACTCCAATTCTGGACGCTACCTTGTGAGAGCAGGCAGAGCAGAGATTCAGATTGAATATAACGTAGCCGAAAGCATGCCTTCGACAACTCTAACCACCCAGCTGCTGGCTCAAAAGGTGGGTGCGCTCCCGCGCATTATCCGCGTCATGTCAAACGATGTAGCTTTTGCCCATAAGCTCGCAGCCTGGAACGAGCGCAGGCTGATGAGAGACCTTTACGACTGTTACTACTGGTATGTGAATGTCAAAACAATGCCCAACGCCGACGTTCTGAAAAGCAGACTGAGGAGTATCAACAGCCGACTTCCCACTTTGAAAAAGACTAAATCGATGACTATGGACGAGTTTCTTCGTCAACTCGATGTAGCTGTTAATCAGGCTACTGAACTCATATTTCTTGAGCAACTTAGTCCACTAATGCCACGAGCAAAGCTAGAAGGGCTGTTTTCTGTCTTTCAAGTACAAATGAGAGAATTAGTTGGGGAACTCCGGCGTTCTCCAATCTATCAGTAGGAGCTAGGATGATCGCCGCTAATTTTGGGGTTTAAAGTTTAGTCGCAGCACCGGAAGTGGGACTAAAGCTCACATGGGCGATGAATACCGCTGTGTAAACGTGTGAATTGATCCGTCAGCAGTTGTGATCGATAGTTTACCGCCGTAAAGCCGATAGGACTTCCAGTCCGAACATGGGTAAGACGACAAGCCTTGAGGCCAAGGATCGCACGCCATCAGCGTAGAAAAGAATGACGCATTCTGCTTGATTGTCCCATCAGGGGCAAAAATGAAATATGCTTCTCCTTCATTCTCTTCTTCTTGTCCAAATCCGTTGCAGCCATCGGATCCTTCTACGGAACTACGGTTAATAAAAAAAAATGCCTCTGATGCACCTTTTTGACTCCAGGTCGTACCTACCAAACTTTGAGTGGTCTCGAGGGGCGACGGAGCTTGCCTCCCGTAGCGGTCAAATAAGGTTGTTGTTTTTCCACATGCTGCCACGAACAGGGTTAGCCCCAAACCCGTGATGCCTCGGATTAAACAGTTGAATGCCTGGTTCACGAGGCCACCAGTAAATTTCTTGACGCTCACGATAGAATCTCCTTTAGTCGCCGCCAATTTTGATGTCAAAACTCTTAAGTCCCAGAAATAACTGGACGTACCTACGTAAATAATGTCTACGTATTTTTCCTACAACCGAACTAGTTGCCTCATTTATCGGCATTTTCTTAAAAAACTTTAGTATTAATATTTATAAAGCGAACACGCTTGGGAAATGGCGGTGTCGGGAGATGGCATTGATGAGAAAGATGCTCGACGAGTCTACCGTCACTAAACTCCATTGGAATACCTAATATCTTCAGCATTATCACCAACCAGATAGCGCAGCCCCGGCTGAAAGTACCTTCCGACTTACCGCCTGGGATCGAAACACTGATCCGGTAGAGACGGATTCTCTAACTTCGTTGTAAGTCGCAAGTAACTAAATTTATATGCTTTACTCTTTAGCGAGCTACTTGTGCCTAGTAAAAGTCACTAAGAAACGAGGGCTCAATGTTTTCAAGCATCTGAATTCGTTTAGGTTTTCAAAAACGAGACGTGGCATCAAATTGCACCCATAAAATGGCACCTACCCTGACTTCCTGGCAGTCGAAACAGCGTCATCCATCTTGCCGGAATCATCGCCTTTTCGGCCCGGTGGTGATGTAACCAAAAATAATCCTAAAGACGGATCCCCTCGAGGCCGACTGGTCTAGGTAACTATTGATCAGTCCGCTTGACTGAGGGGGCGCGCATTGGGCATCCGGGGTTTAAAAACCTCCGCGACTACTGGAGCACTGGCAGTGCTGGCGGCTCTGATTAGCATCGGCATGACGACTGCAGCCCAGGCGCAGGGAGCCGGCAGTCTACCAATGACGTACTCGGGAAGGCTCACGGAATCCTCTGGTGCCCCCAAAGTGGGGCCAGTCGCCATGGAGGCGACGTTTTGGACGGCAGAATTCGATGGGACTAAGCTCGGGCAGACCTTCGAGTTTGCCAGTGTATTTCTGAGCCAAGGCGTCTTCACCCTGTACTTCCCGTTTATGGCCACGCAGGTACAGGAAATATTCCGAGACGGCAGCGAGCCTGTCTATATCGAAATCTCGACGGGAGATAAGACCTATCCACGGCAGAAGTTTAACTACATCCCGCTCGCTATGCGTGTCCCTGTTGATAATAGGAGCGTTGGGTTTGACACCACGAGCGGCAGGCTAGGAATCAATGGTGTGAAAGACGCAGCATCAGGTAGCGTGCTCGTCAGCAACGGCGCTGGAGGCGTGAAGTGGGACGACCTGAGTTCCGCCAACCTAACAGCTAAAACCGAGGCAGGTGCGGCGCCCACGGCGAACCAAGTACTTACTTACAAGAGCGGCAAGTGGGTAGCGGCAAGCTTACCAGCGGCAGCATCGGGCAACATCAACCTGGCGACTGAAGTGATCGGCACTCTCGGTGTTGCGAGCGGTGGTAGCGGCGCCACCAATTTCACATCAAACGGTGTCGTCCTCGGTAACGGTGCGAATAATCTGCTCACCACTGCAGCAGGCGGTGCTGACCAGGTGTTGAGAGTACCAACGGCTGGTGGTGTGCCGTCATTTGGCGCCTTAAATCTCGCTAGCACATCCGCTGTTACTGGAGTGCTGCCACTTGCAAGCGGTGGCACGGGATCTGACCTCAGCGGAACGGGCGGGACAGGGCAGTTCTTAAAACAAAGCTCAAACGGCGCAGTCATCACCGTCGACACAATCTCAGCAAGTGAAATACCGGCACTACCTGCGAATAAAATCCCTCTGGCGACAGACACAGCGGACGGATATCTCTCATCCACTGACTGGTCGGCGTTTAACGCGAAGCAAAATACTTTAGGCTACACACCACTCAATAGAGCTGGCGATACCGTGTCAGGTGCTATCGACATGAATGGAAACGCCCTCGCCAATGTCGGTAACTTGAGACTGGCGTCAGACAAAACTTTCGGTCTAGGGCGATTTGATAATGCATCAGAATCGCTCATGCTGGGGACGCTAATTGGCGGTGGAGCGAGTTCTCCGGATAAAGGGAAAACCTGGTTTAACACTTCGACCAACGAGATTAAGTACTGGGATGGAGCGACGGCTAAAGCCCTCGGCATCTCGGGAGCAGGACTGACTGAGCTGGGTGGTGTCACTGCAAGCACGCAGAGTTTTGGCACGAGCACCAGCGGGACAACTCTAGGATTCACCCCAGTTGGCACCGTCCACACGCTCAATATCCCCATGGCCTCTAGTGGTGTTAGTGTGACCGCAGGGCTCATTTCTAACACTGACTACACAGCGTTCTCTAACAAAGTAAACAGCGTTACTGCAGGCACCGGCATCGCAGTCTCGCCTGCGAGTGGGACCGTTACCGTGAGCCTTGCGACTGTTGGTAACGCCGGTACCTACGCCAAGGTTGTTACCAATGCTAGCGGTCAGGTGGTCAGCGGCGAGGCGCTCGAAAGCGCTGACATTCCTAATCTCGATGCGAGCAAGATCACGACTGGTCAATTGAGTGCTGCTAACGGTGGTACCGGCGTAAACTCTGCAGCCACATTTCCGATCTCCGGTACCGTGGTCACTCGCGACGCGACAGAGACATTAAGCAACAAGACTCTGACCGGAGCGGCAATCAACGGCGCCTCGAGCATCGGTGGCTCTACGACCATCAATACGACTGGTAGTGCAGTTACCGGAGCACTCACGGCATCAACGGTGACATCTCAAGGAAGCATCACGGTACAGGGCAACAGCACAAACGCAAATAAACTAGTACTAACCGATAAAGACAACACCAACTATGTCGCCTTCAAAGCACCTGACACGCTTGCCTCTCAGCTCACCTGGGAGCTCCCAGGTACGGACGGTACTGCAGGCCAGGTGCTCTCCACCAACGGTACAGGAACATTGAGTTGGGTGTCTGGTTTAGTTCCCACCGGCGCTGCCGGTGGTGACCTAGGTGGCAACTTCCCTAACCCTACCGTCGCGACAGTCGGCGGCAAGACATCTACCGCAATCGCCACCTCAATCAACGATACCTTGGCCGCGACAAGTGCTAGCACGGCCTCAACGATTGTGAAGCGTGATGCCTCGGGTAACTTCGCTGCCGGCACAATCTCAGCGAATTTAAACGGAAACGCCACGAACGTTACCGGTACGGTGGCCATAGCTAACGGTGGTACCGGAGCGACTACGGCATCGACTGCTTTCGATGCATTATCGCCACTGACTACAATCGGTGACATTTTATATGCGGGAGCTAGTGGTGCGGATACACGGCTCGCAGGCAATCAATCAACCGCCAGGCAGTTCTTATCAAGTACCGGAACTGGCAGTGTCGCCAATGCTCCGGTCTGGGCAGCACTCACAGAGAGTGATATCCCCGCACATAGTGCATCTCTGATCAATTCTGGCGTCCTCGGCGTCGCCAATGGCGGTACTGGCGCAGTGACCACAACTGCCAACTATGTGTTTGCTGGGCCGACCAATGGTACCGGTGCACCAACTTTCCGTTCTCTAGTCGCCGGAGACCTGCCAACCATGGGTGGTGCGAATGGAACCGCTGCAGGTACTGCTGGCGCCGTACCGGGGCCTGCTGCCACCGATAACGTCAAGTTTTTACGTGGTGATGGTACTTGGGCAACTCCAACTGCGGCGGCTGCTGGGGCGGCCAACCAGATCCAATACAATAGCGGAGGCCTTCTTACTGGCGATGCTAACTTTGTCTATTCGGGCGGTAACGTCGGGATAGGAACTGCTACGCCAGGCGCGAAGCTCGATGTTGCAGGGGTGTTGCGTTATGGTTCGGCTTTGTCCAACGGCCAGCTCAGCTATGGTGCTTCTGGCTTGGTTACGTTGGAAGGTGTAAGCGCCAACACATCAATAGCACTACTACCAACAGGGACTGGCAACGTCGGGATTGGGACGACGGCTCCAAGTTCGATCCTTGATGTGTCCAGCACTGCAAGTGGCGCACTAGGGCCTCGCCTTAGCATCACCAATCTCGGCGTCAATGGCGGCGCTGGAGGGTCAATTGATTTCCGCGTCGGTCCTTCAGCGCAAACCCAGCCGATTGAAGCCCGGATTCAATCAATAGACGACACACTTCTTTCAGCTCACTTGACCTTCTCGACTAAGGCCCAATCAAGCGGTGGTGCGCTTTCAGAGAAGATGAGGATCAGTTCTACCGGCAACGTCGGTATCGGAACAACAGCCCCAGCCGCAAAATTGGACGTCAATGGAACGGTCAAGATCAGCGGTGGTGCACCTGGTGCAGGCAAAGTACTGACGAGTGACGCTGACGGCCTTGCAACTTGGTCCACCCCGCTTGCTGGCACGGTGACCAGTGTTGGAATCACGGCCCCTGCGGCAGGCATCATAGTTAGTGGTGGTAGTCCGGTGACAAGTTCTGGCAACATCGTTCTGGAGCTAGGTAACGACCTTAATGCGCTCGAATCACTTACCACCAATGGATTGGCAAAACGCACCGCTGCCGACACATGGACCACCATCACTGACAATTCTGCTAACTGGGACTCTGCTTTTACCGATCGGCTCAAATGGGATGGTGGAGCGACGGGGCTGGTTGCCGCTACTGGCCGCGCTAGCCTAGGCCTAGGCAATCTGGCAACGCTGTCGAGTATCGGGTCTGGAGACATCACAGACGGTCAAATTGTAGACGCTGATATTTCGGCATCGGCTGCAATTAGTGACACTAAGTTAGCTACCATCAGCACTGCTGGTAAAGTTTCAGGATCAGCGATCATGTCTGGCACTATCGGTGGCAGCACGGCTATGAGCACCTCCGGGAATATAACAACGAGCGGCAATATAGGTGTCGGCACCACAACTCCAACTAAGACTCTCAGCCTTGAGTCATCGAGCACTAGCGATACTTCCATGCGGTTGAAGAACACGTCGGCAGGTGGGGGTGACTGGATACTCGGTAGTTATGGCTCTGCAAACGGCGCCGGTGCAGGCAAATTCGCTATTTGGGATGCCACGGCTGCTGCGAATCGACTAGTAATCGATGGTGCGGGAAATGCTGGGATAGGCCTTGCGTCACCAGGGGCAAGGCTGCAGGTGAGTGGATCCATTGCGTCCGTGCAGGCTACGGTGGCGAGTGGCAATGCAGTCGATTTTGCAAATGGTAACGTGCAGGTTCTCTCAAGTGTGGGAAGTTCGACCATCGCACTAAGTAACATGGTTGACGGGGGGTCTTACACGCTGGTGATTACAGATGGTGTAGCGAGGACCTACGCGTTTTCAGGTTGTACAGATGCTAGATTTATTCCTGACAACGGTCCAACTATTAGCGGTAAATATAGTACCTATTCGATCATGAAGATAAGTATTTCGGGGGTTGCGACTTGTCTCATTAGTTGGATGAGTGGATTCTGATTGCGAGATTGAAAAACCAAATTTGGTGACAAGCGAGAAGTCATGAGGGCTGGGTTTTTAATAAAAACTAAAGTAGCGGGATTTATTGCCGCAGCTGTCATGATTTTTTTATTGTTACGATCACCCGGCCTAATCGCTGCTGGTTACTACAACGGATTCGGTTGGTCGACAACCGGCATGGCTAGGACCTGGGCGCTTTTGCTCAACGGTGTCGGTCCATCGTCGGTTTACGGACGATTCATAACTCGTGACACAAATGGCAACTATTATGTAGCCGGTGAGACTAATGCCGATATGGACGGACAAGTCATTGGCAGTAATCTTGATGCATTTATTTCAAAATATGACAGCGGATTCAATCTAATTTGGACCAGATTAATTGGTCCACGCCACTTGTCTTACACCGCATCACCTAGGCATATTTATATCGATTCAAATTTTAATGTTTACATCGCTGGCTTTACGACGGGGAGTATAGATGGAAACGTGCGACTTGGAACTACCGATGCCTTTGTGACAAAATTTGACTCTACTGGCACCAAATTATGGACACGGCAGATCGGCGCCACCTCTGGAGCAACTACTAGAGCTTACGGTGTTGGCGTGGATAGCAGCGGCAACGTATTTATTGGTGGGGATACTTCTGCGTCAATTCAGGGCGCCGCCATGATTGGCACAACCCAGGACGGCTTTATAGCAAAATTTGACGGTAGTGGTAACGCGCTGTGGGCTAAGCATATTGGATTAGCAGGAAGTGCAACTATGGGGACTGCAGCAGCCATTGATCCGAATGGCAATTTTTATCTCACCGGCTGGACCAATGGTAATTTGGACGGCGTGACAAAATCCGGTTCGTATGCGTTCTTTGTGACCAAATATGACGGAGCAGGCAACAGACAGTGGACCCGACTAAACGGACCAAATTCTGGCGGGGCAGCAGCAAGAGCCATCGCAACTGATTCGTCCTCAAATGTATATATCACGGGCGAGACAACCGGTGTAGTGGCTGGGGTTGCCATGGCCGGTGTTCAGGATACCCTGACCATTAAATACAATAGCGCTGGAACTTTACAGTGGATGCAGCAAATTGGAAATTTTGGTTCGTCTTTATACACCTACGGAGTTTCAGCGACCCCATCAGGGGAGGCCTACATAAGCGGCTATAGCACAGGCGGTGGGATAGATGGAAACGCTCAGATTGGTACGCGTGATGCTTACATCGTTAAGTACGACGGGAATGGCAACCGACTTTGGACACGAGTGAATGGTGCATCAGGCAAGGATTCCTACGGCGTAGCCGTTGCAGCAAGTAATTCCGAGTCCTATTTATTCGGATACGTGAATACAGGACTCAATGGCAATACGTTGACGGGATCGCTAGATTTACTCGCAATACAGTATGATTCATCCGGCAATAGACTTAGGACGATACAGCGAGGCTTTATTGCGCCAAGAAAAACTGATCCTCGCGGTGTTGTGACTGATGCAGAGGGCAATATCTATGTCGGAGGGTATACTACTGGAAGTTTACCGGGCTTCAATCTTTCTAGCTTTGCGGACCTGATGCTCGTTAAATTTGATCGATGGGGTAGAAGGCAGTGGATAAGGCAGCTTGGGGCCGCTGCTGGGAAAGTCCTATACATGCTTGGTGTAGCCAAAGACCCGCAGGAAAATATTTTGATTGCTGGGTACACCGATACCGCTGTGGACGGTAACACACTTACAGGAACCTTTGACCTGCTAGTGGTCAAATACGATAAATCGGGCAGTAAACTCTGGAGCCGGCAGATGGGGGTATCAGCTTCGATCACTTACTGTTTTGCGGTCGGGTCTGATTCTAGCGGTAATGTTTATGTGACTGGCAGAACTAACGGCAACTTAGATGGTGTGTCGCGCACAGGGAGCTATGATGCTTATTTGGTTAAATTCGACGCAAATGGCAATAAGCTCTGGACCAGAATGATTGGTACCAGTGGATTCACGACGTCAGCGGCACACATAATCACGGATGCATCCAATAATATTTTTATCATAGGCACTACCTATGGTTCTTTAGACGGTAACGTCCGCATTGGTAGTGCCGATTTTTTCATCACGCGATACGACGCCAGCGGAACTAAAGCCTGGACAAAAACTTTTGGGGCCAGCGGCAGCGCGGCTGTTTTAAGAGGGGCTGGGATATCTCCAGACGGAAATATTTATATCGCTGGCGAAACTACAACTAGTTTTGACGGTAATCCCAAGCAAGGTGCCACAGATTTTGTACTTTTGAAGCTTGATGGAAATGGGACTAAGATTTGGAGTCGACAAAGGGGGGCGGCTGGTGTGATTACCGTTCCAAAATCTCTAGCAATCAACGGCAACCAAGGCGTTGTAGTGGTCGGCGAGACGGCTGGTGGTCTCAATGGTGGTGTGGCTACTGGAACGACTGACGTTTTTGCAGTCAATTACGATCAGAATGGCAACGAGAAAAGCGCTCGTCAATCTGGGGTGGCAAATTTTCCAACTCTGGGTCTAGCATCGACTGTGGACGCATACTCCAGGTTAATCATTACCAGCCAAAGTAAAGATGGTTTTCTTGGACAATCAGATGGTGGGGTGCCCATGTATCTGCTTAGCAGCCAAGTGAACGCAGCTTCCTGGTAACGACTAACTATCATTGATCGGCATAGGGCGCAGCGGTTAGCTGCGCCCCGACCAGACCAGACCACCTGTCATGCGGGTCCGCACCAGGCGGTTCGAGAGGTTGAGGTCATGTGAGTTGAGATATGCTAAGCTCGTCGAAATATTTGACGGTAAGGATGCGATTCAATCTTGGGGTTTGACGACATTCGTCGACCCGTTCTTGCAGCTGTTTAATATGACTCGTGGTGGCGGAGGAATGTTCTCTTCAGGTAGCTGCCACTTACAGTCTTTGAGCTGGTCGGATTTACCTGTGCATACGCATTTCCATTTGAATCCCAGGCCCGAACACATCGTCGCTGGTTTTTTAGGGGAATCACCGCCAAATTTTTCATCATTCTCTGCAGCAGCATTACACTCCCAAGGAGCCTGCGGTCCGAATCCATGACAACGCTGCCATTCATTATATTTGTCTGAGCTCGCATCGGTCGTCTTATTGAGACTGCCGCAATTAGCGTTTTCTTTACTTAGTAGATGCTCGCCAGACTGAACAACCGTTTTAGCTAGTTCTCCAGTCTGCTTTATGGCTTCTGTAGCTACGTCGTCAGATTTTAACATCAGGCCGCTTTTTTCCCCGTCAGCGGACTGTAACGTAAGCCCTTTTGGTAGGCCGTAGCGTTGGATTAAGGCATCCATGACCACTAGCGAGCTTGCGCCTCGCAATGCTTGGTCAGCGGAAAATTTGCTCACTGCCTTCATGATGGCATCGTAATTGGCTGGAGCAGTGCCGATGAGGCGGAGCATGTTGAAACCAACACCCAGATCTTTGGCATTTAGACGCTCAGTCAGCACGCCATTTTTCTTAAAATAGTCGCGGAGGGTATATTTTTTTCCGTCAACCGCTGCGAAATTGGATGCCGATGATAAAACTTTGGCCTTGGCTTTAAATCCCGTGAGCTGTTGTCCTTTAACTACAATGGTATCGCTAAGCTTATCGATACCGTCCGTCGCTGCTCTGTCGATGAGGTCTTTAAATTTGGACTTAAACTGATCGTCTAAATCCATGCCACTGTAGAATTGCGCAAATTCCGCCGCGATCTCTCCGTCGGCCCCTAATAAGTCACTTACCGCACCGTCAGATCCAGATGTGCAGCCTCCGAGCGTCCCTGAGGTGGCACTCACGACGGCCAAATTTAACGCCAAAAGTGCTTTTACCGACCGAAATTGTTTGAGAAAATCAATTTGCTCATGGCGAGCCTTAAGGTTTATCATTACGGATCTCCTCTAAAAATTTACTTTTCCAAAAGCACTGCCATCGTTTTTTACTAGAATCCGTATCGGCATTTTCAGATAATAACTTTAGATTTAGTCATCAATTTTTTACAAATAGCAAAATTTGCTACTTTTTGTTCACCTTCCTGATTAGACGCCTTGCGTAACATTCCGCACTTGGAAGCAGCGGCGGAAACCAGAAGGCGTAGCCTCCCGTACCATGAGATTTAGCGCACCGATCTGCAGCTATTGCCCACAAAAGTAGCGAACAAAGACCAACACCCGACCAGCGTGAGCTAATCGGGTGTTGGCAGTGATTTAGATTGAAGCGCGCTTCGATTCCGGACCTGTTAGCAGCGCCCGATCGGTCGACCTAATCCGCGGATACAAGGACCACCGCGGCCGCCGCCTAGGCCGAAACCAATTCCCGTTCCGATTCCAATTCCAGGGCCGCCGAAGCCTCCACCGATACCAATGCCCGGGCCACCGAAGCCACCGCCGCCGATACCGATACCAGGACCGCCGCCGAAGCCACCGCCGCCGCCACCACTTCCGGGCCCGCCACCGACGCCACCGCCGCCGATGCCGGGTTGACCGCCACCGAAGCCACCGCCGCCGATGCCGGGTTGACCGCCACCGAAGCCACCGCCGCCGATGCCAGGTTGACCGCCACCGAAGCCGCCGCCACCGCCCATGCCGGGTTGACCGCCGCCGAAGCCGCCGCCACCGCCCATGCCGGGTTGACCGCCGCCGAAGCCATTATTACCACCAGGCTGACCATTTTGACCGCCGAAGCCGTTGTTGGCACCTGGTTGACCGTTCTGGCCGTTCTGACCATCGAAGCCGTTATTCCCACCGGGCTGGCCGTTTTGGCCGCCGAAGCCGTTATTAGCTCCGTTAGGATTGTTGGGATCTACGCCACCCTGGGGTGCTGTACCTGTGCCGTTACCAGTGGCTTGATTGCTGCCGTTGTCGGCTTGGCCTTGTGCTGTGAATGAGATGCTCGCAGCTGGCAGGGTGACGTTGGTTGAGATGATCGTCGCCCGCACCTCGAGAGTGTAGCTCGTACCATTCTGTAGGTTGCTAAAGTTGTAAGTGTCATTCCCGTTACACGGGGCGTAGCTCCCCTCAGTCGCAAGCTTGCACTCGAATTTAATATCACTCGGACTGGTACCGGCGGGCAATCCGATCACGGTAAACTTAACCGATTTAGCAGTAGGATTACCTTGGAGACCTGCGCCGTCCAGGAACACCACCGATGGTGCCTGTCCTTGCGACTGGTCGTTCGCTCCAGCCGGTAGCTGCGGCTGGGTGTCTTCGTCTTCATCTTCGTCTTCATCTTCCTCGACCTCAACTGGAGTGGTCGGGGCAGGAGCCGCGGCGGGTTTACTTTTACTGCGACCGCAGGCCGATGAAGTCAAGGCGCCAAGGGCTAAAAGTAGCAAGAGGCACTGACGTGGATTGCGTGGTGACACCAACATATAGGCTCTCCTTGCAGGGGATATTTTTTACACCATAGGGGCGGAAAGCTTTTTATCAAACTATATTAAAATTTTCAAGTTTTTTTATAACTTTTATTAATAATTCTATAAAATCGGTAAGTTACTGGCCAGTTGGCCAGTCTCAACTCCTCTTAACTTGTGGGGGAATCGTTGCAAACCGCCCCTCTTGATAATCGACAAAGGCCTGCCTGATTTCGGCCTCAGTATTCATGACAAAGGGGCCGCGGCGGGCTACCGGTTCTCTGAGCGGGCGTGCCGCCAAGACCAAAAACCGACAGGGGCCGGCTGCGGCCTTAGCCACGATTAGGTCACCGGCCTCCTCAAAGAGGACCAGCGTGTGGGCCCGCACTTCGGCACCATCGGCACCGACGTGGCACTTGCCTTCGAATAAGTAAACAAGACATGTTTGCCCTATGGGCACAGATACTTTAAAGCTGCCTTGAGCAGCGAGTTCGATATCAAGATACAGAATGGGTTCGGTGGTCTGCGTAGCGGCCGTCTCGCCACCAAAGGCGCCAGCTAAGATGCGGACCTTAGCCCCTTCTTCAGGGCGGTCAACCACAGGCACACTTTGGGCGCTGAGCTCCTGATAACGCGGAGCCATCATCTTGTCTTTGGCAGCCAAATTGACCCATAGCTGGAAGCCATGCATCTTGCCGCCCGACTTTTGAAAGGCCTCCGACGGCATCTCCGAATGCACGACACCGGCACCTGCCGTCATCCACTGGAGGTCTCCTGGAGTGAGCTTGCCGGCATGCCCAGCCGAGTCGCGATGCTCCATCTCCCCAGCAAGCAGGTAGGTCACCGTTTCAAAGCCGCGGTGGGGATGGTCTGGCGCCCCTTTAGCTCCTCCAGGGGGATAGATGACTGGTCCCATTTCATCGAGAAGCAAAAAAGGATCGACCTGCATCAGTTCAGGAGTAGGAAATGGGCGATGAACCAAAAAACCACCACCTTCGAGCACTGGCCGTGCGGCCACGATCCGAGCAATCTTCTTTTGCGACTTAGCCGAGGAGACAGTCATTTTGTAAACCTATTTATGTTAGAATTAAGGTCTTAGATCCACCGATAATCTGCAGAATTTAGCCGCTAGCAAGAATCATCATATCATGCACTTCTGCACGGATACCTTGGCCTATAACTTGCACTGATCCACTTTCAGTTCAGGAATCGTTAACCCCCTTGAGATTAGAGGATGAGCTGTGGCATTGATTGAACGACACCTCGACCTAACCCCACCGAAACATCAATCCTCGTGGCGTAAAATTGCCATTGGCACTTGGCGGACGCCCAAGGATCCAAGTGTGTACGGCATTTTGGAACTTAGGTGTGAAAAGGTCCTGGCATACATGAGTCGCGTGAGTGAGGAGTGCGGGGAACGCATCACGATCACCAACTTCATTGGTAAGGCGCTGGCAGAATCTATGCGGCGTCACCCCGAAATCAACAGCGTACTTAGATACGGCAAGATTTACCGGCGGCGCCATGTGACACTCTTTTTTCAGGTTGCCACGGACCAATCGGGACAGGATCTATCAGGAATTATCGTCCGTCAGGCTGAGAGTAAGTCTCTAGCGGCCATGACCACTGAGATGAACAAACGCATCGCGTCGGTGCGTGATCGTTCTGATAAATCGTACTCACAGATGAAATCTCTGATGGCACGGATTCCAGGTTGGCTCACGGGATGGGTGCTTGATGCAGCAAGTTTCATCCAGTACACACTCAACATTTGGTCGCCGCTACTCGGTACACCTAAAGACCCGATGGGTAGCGTCATGATCACAAACATTGGATCACTTGGTCTTGATTTTGGGTTTGCCCCCCTTGTGGCCTATTCCCGTGTACCACTACTAGTGGCGGTCGGAGCCATCAAAGATAAACCCGTGGTTGAGGACGGCAAACTCGTCGTCGGCAAAACGGTGCCGCTGTGTGTCACCTTTGACCACCGGCTCATCGATGGCGTTCATGCCTCGAAGCTATCGCGAGCGATGGTCAAGATTTTCGAGGATCCCGAAACAGAACTCAGCGGCTTACAGGAGTCTCTCAACGAAGCCGTGGGTATTACACCCAAGGTTGCTTCAGGGCACCAGGCAGTCGCGGTTCCCGCTTGATAGCGAGCTGACGCAAAAAACTAAAAGGCTGGGAAACTCGAAAGTTTCCCAGCCAAACCGTACTAAACTGTGCGGCTTTACCAAGCGGCTATTAACCGCTTAGAATTAGCGCCAGTAGCCGTAGTAGTTATAGCCACCGAGTCCGCCGAATCCGCCGTACCCGTAGCCGTAAGACGCACCGCCCCACCATAGGATTGGGGAGTAGGAGCCTGCCCAGTAGCCGGCGCCGTATCCGCCGTAGTATCCGTAGCCGTAACCGTATCCTAGCCCGCCTCGGCCCCAACCACACCATGACTGGGTCGAAGAATCACCGTTGAGCTCATCCTTACTCTGAACGACCTTCTCTGGGTCTTTGCCATTTTCGAAAGCGGCTTCTAGAGCAACTGCATCGCTAACGATAGACTTGTCAGCAGAGATGGTGCGCATGGTGGGCTCACCGATTGGGTTCCCGCTAGCGTCAACAGGAACGCGAACGATAGTTCCGGCTGGGATCGCAGCTGCTTTAACGTCAGCAGCTACAGGCTGCTCGCTGCTGTTCTTGGTGCCGCACGCGCTAACGCCAGCAACCAAAGCCACGACGATGAGTGATTTTGCTAATTTCATCTGAAGCCTCCAGGCAATTGATTCGAGGACAGGTGGTCCTCACTAGGGGTTGTTAAACTCATTCTTACCAGGCAGAAGTGTTTTTATATTATTTTAAAAATAAATCAAGCTTTTTATTATAATTAATAAAATTAATCAGTACTATTAATTGGTTGGGTTGATGATTTTCAATAAAATACGACGATGAAATTATGATGATCTCATAACATCGCTATACTTATGACCGCAGCTAAGGTAGCCCACATCAATGAATGCAATTAGTTATACTTGGGCCGCGCTGGATGACATTGGATTGAAGAGAGAGAGAGAGATTTATGGAGAGAAATGGTAGGCGTTTACGGATTTGAACCGTAGACCCCCGCGGTGTAAACGCGGTGCTCTAACCAACTGAGCTAAACGCCTGTCCTGACGGAAATTCCGTGAGACCCAGGTTTTCCCAGAACATGCCGTGTCCTGTCAACTGCAAACCGCCGTAGCGGCCAGAACTTTTCTAATTTCTGTCGCCCTGACAGGTGCAATCCACCCGCGGTCGGTAACGATGGCGGTGATAAGCGCTGCAGGAGTGACATCGAAGCTGGGATTGAAGACGGGGGCAGCTGGCGGGGCGATCCTTATCCCAGCGATCTGTCTCAACTCTTCAGGAGAACGGTCCTCAATGGCTATAGCTTTACCGTCATTTAGCTGCAGGTCAAAAGTCGTCGTTGGGGCGGCCACTACGAAGGGCACTTGATGAAAATGGGCCTGAACAGCCAGGTTGTAGGTACCAATCTTATTGGCCGTATCGCCATTGGCCACAATGCGGTCAGCCCCAACACAGACCAAGTCCACCTCGCCCCTCTGCATCAAGACAGCAGCAGCACTGTCGCAGTTGAGCCTAAATGGTATGCCTTCGCGCTCTAACTCGTAGGCGGTTAGACGCGACCCTTGGAGGTATGGCCTGGTTTCGTCCACGTATACCAATGATAAAAGCTCCGCAGCCCATAGAGCCCTGATGATGCCAAGTGCCGTCCCAGAGCCTGCGGTAGCTAAGGCGCCCGTATTACAGTGGGTAAGTATCCTTAGCTTCTTACCGAAGCGCTGCTGCCGCACCCAACTTAAGCCATATTGTTCAATCGCCTCGCAGGTGGACACGTCCCCAGCAACGATACGGTGGGCCGCAGCCTCAAGTTTAGCAGCGACTTCATGCCTCGGAGTCTCGAGTGTAAATTTAGCCGCCAGGTCGCGCATCACATTAAGTGCCGTAAACAAATTCACTGCGGTGGGGCGCGTGGCGCCAAGTCGCGTCAGCTCCAACTCAAATACTCCTAGGTCGTCGCGCCAGCTCCCCCGCTCTCTAGCCCGCCGCACCGCACTGCCTGCGAGAGCCAGGACAGCAGCATTAGCGATGGCGGGAGCACCGCGCACCACCATCGTCTCAATGGCATGCGCTACGCTATCTACAGAGGTACATGCCACCCAAACTTCTGAACCAGGCAACTGCCGTTGATCCAATAAGTGGAGGACACCTTCTTGGTATCTGCAACTAGAAACCATGCTGGCCCTACCTTTTCGCTAGAGCCAGCACTATACCGTTAAACAGCTAGATCGTCGTCAAATAGATCTTCGTCATCATCGTCGTCGATGGAGCTAAGGTCTTTGGTCTGCTCCTTGGGCTTTTCCTTCGGCTTTTTCTCCGCTTTTTTGACCACCCCGTGCGACGAGAAGTCGATGACCGATGCCTGCTGCGAGGCAACTTTGAGCTGGCTGAAGTTAGATAGCCCCGTCATCGGCATACTGACCTGACTGACTCCGGTCACTGGCGTTACGCCGCTTTTACTTACGACGCTTGTCGCTAAAGGCATGGATACGGAACTCGCCATCGTCGACACTGCAGATACGTTAGTATTTGGCGCGACACCGTGACCGCTTAATTCACTTTGGTCGGCGAAGTCGCGGAACTGCTGTCCAGCGCGCCGCCTCCGCCACCAAACAAAGGCGAGTACCATGCCGATCAATCCACCAATGGCTGAACCAACCATCGTTAGATTAGAAAAGCGCTCTGGAGTTGGTGTACCCAATTGTGTTGAGACCATCGAAGTCCAGGCCTCAGCCAAATACTGATTGGCTCCCTCGCCCTCGAAGTGTTCCGCAACGTCGGTGAAAGTCACCAAGTAATGCCTCGAGGTCGACGACACGAGAATGTGGGCTTGCATCAGAGCAGTTTTTTCGAGCTGAAACTCGGTATAGAATAGAAGGCCCCTGCGCCCATCATTAAGCTCTATCGGCACTTGGTTACGAACCCGGTATTCATAAATTGCTGGATTAGCTTGGGAGAAACGCTGGGGAATTTTTTCCTCAAACTCTTTCGCAGTGACAGCGTCGATATAGCGTGGACCAGAGAATGCGGCCACCTGCAAGGTCCGCTGATACTTCACTCCCTCTTGCATCGGTGGCTGCGCCAGTAGCGTCAAATCGGGACGCTGCGTGTAAACTTCCCAACCTTGCGGTGGTGAAATCTTAAAGTCACCATCTTTAACCGATACCGGACTGCCGTCGGCGATCACCATGACAGGTTGCGGTGGTGGAGGCGGTGCAGCTGGTTCAACAGGTGCCGCTGATGCGGTAGGCTCTGCTGGTGCAGCCGTTTGCGGCGCTGCAGCTTGCTCCGTCGCGGGCGGCGTAGCCTCGGCCGGAGGTGGCGTAGTCAGACCTGGAGGAAGTGTAGCAGTTGCATTCTGCGCCGCGAGTGGTGCGGAACCAAGTCCCATGACCACGCCCATACTCAAAACTTTTTTGTTCATGACAAACATGGCTGTCTCCTTGGAATTAAGCTGTCGGGCGACGGCTTTGCGCACTGCCGCGGCGTCTTTCGATCATGTCTTCACGACTTAAATGGACCGCTTCTTCGATGATATCGATGGCGTAATTGTCGAGTTCATAGACGCCGTAAGTAATGTGCTGATCACGTTTGTGTACACGTCTGGTTTCAGTCCCCGGTTGTTCGTCACTCATTTCTATATCAACGGGTAATCCATCAGGTAACCGGGCTACGAGACGCAACGCCGAGTGATAGCCATCGACTGGATGACACATCGGCAAGGAGTCAACCATATAGATGGCGACAATCTTCCACTGAGTTCCCTGCGGGCTACGTGTCGTCGTGGCAAAAAAGCAGATATCACCGAGGCGAGGCTCGGGGCCCATCGGGCGGAGGAGTCTCTCTATAGATTCGGTAGAACCAGTAACTAACTCGTTGTACCGCCGGGGAGACAAATTAATCAGCCATTTGCGCGTCTGTTGCGGCATGGTTAAGGTTGGGTCAAGTTCATCGCCACGCAATTCTTCCTCGACGTCGGAAAGCTCCAGCGACAGATGCGAGTAAGGTAGCCCGTGTGATTTAAGCAACGATACAGAACGTTGCAGGCATCGCGCTGCCTCTTCGGCATTACCTAACTTAGCGTGTGTATGACCGAGCAGACCGGTCACCTCAGGGTCATCTCCATGCCCCTCGGCCAATAGTTTTGCAAGAACTTTGCGCGCAGCTGGATAATCAGCATCCTCATAAAGGGCATAAGCCTGGTAATAACGATAATCGACTGAATCAGGGTAGAGCTCCGTCATCCGTTCAGCCACTAGTGCAGCTGCCGCATAAAAACCGGCCTCGATGCATAAGTGAAATTCAAAGAGGTGAGACAGCGATGCGACAGGGCATTGCTCACGTATTGATGAGAGGATGAGATTCAATTCGTCACGATAGCCAGTGGCTAGAAGTGTACGAGCTACAGTTTGCCAATGATAATAGTCGACGAGGGGAACTTCTGTGAGCAACGGGAAAGTAAGCTGCTCGTCACGATTAGAGACCAACTGGCGCAATTCAAGACAGTAGGGGTCAGCCTTATAGTCCTCGCAGCACTTAGCCATGAAGCGCGCTGCATCGAGCTCATCAAGTTCATAGTGAGCTAAGCCGCGGAGTGCAAAGTAGGTGGCTTGATCCTCAGGATTGGCGCGACCGAGAGTCAACAGCAGCTCCTTCACCAAACGCAGTGAGGGGCGATCGGCCTGCTCGGCGAGAGCCTCAATCCACAGTCGGATCACTGCGAATCGCCCCACCATGTCAGGATTTTCAGCTAACATTGCCGAGGCATGACTAGCGGCCTCTGCATACTGACCACTCCACATAAAGCGGAGCGCCTCACCGTAACCACCAAAGCCATGTGCATACGCCTTTTCCGGGGTCAAAAGAGTGCGCTGGCTAAGTTCACAGGTACGCTGGACACGGCTGAGCAGTTGAGCTCGCATCATCCGGTATTCCTCCCAGAAGGTATGACGTGATGGTGGCTGTCACTCGTTCATCGGCAGCCGTCACGACAACTTGAGAGGTGTACCCTTGAAATAAACAAAAGGTCCCAGAGCGGGACCTTCCATCTTAGTAACTTAAGCAGGGGGGACTGCGGTTACCCAGCCCGGCGTACTTTGGACCGTCCTGTACCCGTCGCAGGACGCGATTTGGCAGGGTTCTGGACATTATTAAGGGCTCCATCGAGCTCTTCGGCGCGGTCTATCAGGGTTTCACGGAGTTCATCGTAGCAGCTGTCACAAAGTGGCTGGTCTACAGCCGAAGGCTGGACCTCGTTCCAGAGAAGCAGCACGGTCCAGGCTTGTTCGCTGAATTCGCGCCTGCGGCACTTACTTTCGGTTCCACAATTGCAACATTCCGATGATGTGTGTTGCATAGTCGCCGTTCTCCCGAGTCGTTCGATTTTAAGCCTCACAACGTCCCCCCATGGTCGTTAAGTAGCAGCAAAAAACTCTGAGGCCTCAATGCCTCTCCCCTCTACAGGCACGTTTTTGATGTGGCTGTATCGGCATTCTGACCGAAAACTTTAGCGCAATCGCAACTGACACGATTTTAGGTAGGGTTTTTAAGTATATACCCCGGCCTTAAACCGCCACGATGATGAAACGATAGGTCTAACCCTATGGATCCGCACCGTGTGTTCAAATACCTACAATTTATGATGTCTTAGCTCGGATCCTATTCTCCATAAAACATTCTCATAGTCAATGTTTTTTCTGGCTAGGTGGCCGAAACTTTTTGGAAATTTAACAATTGGGTGCTGATTAGGCTCACTGATAGTGCCGACCAGGTCATTAATTGACTTTCAGATACGGTGCACCTTCGAAGTAATAGCGCAGAATATCCTGCTTTATGTTGTGAAACCGTAGACTTTCGCTACGCATAGTAAGCAGAGGCTTCCAGATGCGATTCGCGTGGTCACGCGCACCATTGCGGTAGTGCAAAAGCCCTTGAAGATATCGCGTTTCCGGATCGGAATCCGCGTCCATTTGATCGAGTACCTGCTTGGCGTGCCTGATCTGTCCGATCTTTAGGTATGCATGGGCCAAGGTCCGATTACTACGGCCGTCCTGTCCCTCAGCAAGATCAAGAGCGAGCTTGGCGTACTCGACAGCCTTGTCGAAACTCCTGTTTTGCCAAATATAGCAGTCGGCTAATTCGAGATAAGCACGAGCCTTAGCACCCGATGGAATGCTTGAGTACATCAGCATCTGTTCAAACCAGACCCCTGCAGTCTCGAGTTGCCACAGTTCCTTATAAAGCGTGCCAAGTGCCCAGCAGATGCTGTAACTATCAAAATTAGTATTCAGCAGTTTAATGAATTCATAGGTTGCCATTGCCGCATCTTGGCGACAGGCAGAACGCACCAAATCCTGCAGCGTGTCGTCGGATCCGTTGGCATAAAGATAACGGAGTTTGCGACGAGCATAGGCCAGCTCGTAAGCATGTTGATCTTCGATACGGTCGGTTTTTTGGTCAAATTCCTGCCATGACAGCGGGGAATCATCGCCACTCGTGATTGCGGTCAACACTGGGTCTATTTTCTTCTGCTCGGCGTCAAGCGTAGCTAGATTCATCAAGTTGATGATTTCTTGCACAAGATAGGAAACATTCCAGGGATCCATCTTAAGAACTTTGCGCAAAATATTCTGAGATTCCGCAAAGTCCTTTTTGCGCGCGAAAAAGCTCGCCTTAAGCCAGTATATTTCGGCGCGATCATCGCTAGGCAAGGTGGCGTCAGCGCTGATGCGATCCAAAATGCCGTTAGCCTGATCGGCTTCGCGGTAATGGAGTACAAAGTTAGCGTACTTGAGTGCTGTCGAGCGGTTCAGGTGATCGATCTGATACATCTTGTCAAAATGCTTGCCGGCGCGCTCGATATTGCCGAGCTTAAGGTAAACATCAGCAATATGGCCCTGGACGTCGGCGTCACCAGCAAACTTCGCGATCAAGCTATGAAGTAACGCAAGCAATTCAACCTTGTCACCGTTGCCACTGATAAGCTGACGCAATCGCTCTCTGCCGATCAAGTATTCCTCAACATTAACTCCAGCAAGCTTCAAATGACTAACCAAGAGACAAAATCTCACGTCACTGTGCTCTGGATGCACTTGATAAGCGGCTGTGAATAGTTCCTTGGCTATTTCAAATTCTCCGAGAGCCAAAAACTGAGAACCAATTTTTTGGATCACTTGAGAGCTTGCATTCTTGCGTCGCAAAATCTTTTCATAAAAGACGCAGGCACGGCTGAGACTGTCGAAATCTTCAAGAACCTTAGCAATAAAATAGAGTACATGCTCTGCAACTTTTTCATCGACCAAGGCACTGTCGGCGAGCGCATGAGCCCGTTGGCGACGATCTGCTGCTTGGACTCGGTCTCCTTGCGACTCAGAAATACGCGCCGTGGCAAAGAGTTCGTATACTTGAATCTCCAGGGGGCAATTGCCCTTGTTCTCTATCCACCAGGTGGACAGCGTTTGGATGGCAACCTCGGCATCTAAATAACGTTCGCGCTGCAGAAAGTCCTGACAGAGTTGGCGATGCGTTTCAAAGTTCCCGTAAACATTGTACGGCGCAGCACGCTCGAAAAGATAAAAGAAATGATCCCCTCGCTTGTCGTCTCCGAGTTGATAGTGCACCTGACTAAGACCAAAATAGGCAACAACCCAATTCGGGTCTATGTTGAGGGCTTGTTGGTAATTAAAAATCGCCCGCTCGTAACTACCCAGTTGCTCCATGGCGTACCCGATGCCGTAGTAGGCTGCAGCACTTGCGCCGTGGGTGCGAATCAGCTCCTGAAACTGGGCGGCCGCTTCGCTGGGTGCGAGCATATCGCCCTGCTGCTGAATGAGTACAATGCAGGTCTCAACCAATGCTAGGTTGGCAGTTCTCTGCAAAAGTTGCGCATAATGCTGCCGCAATTTGTCGAGGCTTTTAAGCATGGTCGCCAACTCAATACGGCGGAAATGGACCAAGGCCTCATCGCGACCATCTTCACTGGCAACTAGATGCGCCAACACCTGATCAGCGTCAGCGTAGCGCTTAACGAAAATCAGCTTGTTTGCCTCTTCGAGTTGTTGTTCGACTGACCGCAGCATAATACTCCCTGAGGACTTGGTAGAGCCCTCAGGGAGTTATCGACCGTTAGCCGGCAAACATTACACATCGACAAGATTTAGCCCTTGGTGCTTCGACAAGAAGCACCAAGGGCCACTATTTATTCAGTGAGTTAGAGCGCGTTCAAGCACCGAAGGCTTGCGTCCCAGTTATCTCCGCACCGACAATCAGCAGGTGAATATCGTTGGTGCCTTCGTAGGTATAAACTGTCTCCAAGTTGCACATATGACGCATGCTCTTATACTCTGCCATGATACCGTTGCCACCGAGCATATCACGGCAAGATCTGGCAACCTCGAGTGCAGCCTCAACATTGTTCTGTTTAGCCATACTAACTTGGGCAAAGTGCAAATTGCCCGCATTTTTCAGCTGCCCAAGACGAAGGGCCAGGAGCTTACCCTGGGTGAGTCGCGACAGCGCCAGAGCAAGCTTACGTTGGATCAACTGACTGTGACCAATCGGGCGCCCAAAAGTCACGCGATCCTTGACGTAGCCGATCACCTCGTCAAAACAGGCCTCACCGGCACCAAGGACGCCCCAAGCGATGCCGTACCGCGCTTGCGTGAGACAGGCGAGAGCTGATTTGAGTCCCGCGGACTTAGGCAGTATCGCATCTTTAGGTAGCTTGATGTTGTCGAAGTAGAGCTCCGAAGTCACAGATGCCCGCAACGACAGCTTCCCAGTCATCTTACGCGCAGTGAATCCCTTGCTATTCGTCGGAACGACGAATCCTCTGATGCCGTCGGCAGTCTGAGCCCAAACGACTGCGACTTGGGCCAGGTTGCCGTTGGTGATCCACATCTTGGAGCCGTTTAATAGCCAGTGGTCTCCTTTATCCTCAGCGCGCGTCATCATGGCGCCTGGGTCTGAGCCACCGTTAGCTTCGGTCAAACCAAAACAGCCAATGGCCTTGGCACTACCAAGTTTGGGCAGCCACTCTTCCTTCTGCGCCTCACTGCCAAAGGCGTGAATAGGGTACATCACCAGCGATCCTTGCACCGAGGCAAAGCTTCTGAGACCGCTGTCGCAACGCTCAAGCTCCTGCATCACCAAACCATAAGCGATGGCATCCATACCGGGGAGCCCGTAGCCATTTAGGTTTGAGCCGAGGAGACCAAGTTCACCAAGACGCGGAATAATCTCCGTCGGGAACTTCTCCTCCAAGTAGCAGTCCTTGATCCGCGGCTCAACTTCCTTAGCAACGAATTCGCGCACGCTTTGCTCTACGAGGCGTTGCTCTTCAGTCAGGAGATCTTTGATATCGACGAAGTCAGGAAACGGAGATGAATGCGGCATAATAGTTAAGCCTCTAAAAAATAGGTTGCAACAGCCGGAGCATCGCTGATCACCAATCTCAACGCAACCGGTAATAAGCCGTCCGGATACCCGCCATGAAAACCAGAATACCAAAGATCGACCACTGGACTAGGCCACGCGGTCCAAATTGCACCAGTAAAAACAGCACGCCAGTGACAAGGGCCATCGCAAACACTGTGTCGAGCTCGCGATGGCGGCCTCTAAGCAAGCTTAATTCAAAAGAAAATTGCCGTGACTCCAGTTTACTGACCAGCTGGTTCGCGCCCTTATGGAACACCTTGGAGGCTGGCCAAAGACGCGGCAAAAGGGCTGGAACCGTTGCCTCGTAATCGGCGTACCAGGGACCGCACAGCTGCCTGGCCGCCGCTTCTGCACGTTTAAATCGTCCCTTGTAGGCCAAAGGCAGGAGTAAGAGCGTTAACAACATGGCGTAAAAGTTCGTCGTCGCCATAGCCAGGCCCCCAAAAAGTAGTGCGGAACCCAGAATGTGCGGATGCCTTACCCAACGACAGGGCCCCGCACGCAAAGCTAAGGCTGGATAGCCTCCTGCCCACAGGCGCAACGCCTCGCCGAGGACCGCGATACAGCCGCCGACCATGAGTGATTTTGGCGATGGCTCTGCCATACAGAGCCCAAAAAATACTAGAAACGACTCGATAGCACTGCGTGGCGTTACATGCAAAATCTGCCTGAGCCTTTGTAGCCTATCGCTCAATGCGCCCTCCGCCACGCCACGACTGCGGTCACCAATGGTAAGAGCAGCGCTGCTATCATCGTCCAAATGCCTTCATTGGTCGAAGCACTTGCTATCTTGCCGCACCCAATGCCAACCAGTTGCCGGAATTTTTTAGCCTCAGCGTCATTTGGATCGGCATAAAGGTAAATAGCGCCAGAGATGTCGTCGGCACCAAGTTCAACCTGATTGGAGCTGCCACTGTAACCCATGATGGCTTTGTAGTTAGTATGTGCGTGACCAAGTCCTAGGCAGTGCCCAAATTCGTGTGTCAATGTATGTAGCAGGGCGTTGGCATCAATCTCCGATGGTGGCAAAGCGATATCGCAATCGTCAATGATGCCGTCGTTAACGACTGGCCGTGCCACACCACCCTCCGTGGCGCTTTCTAGGGCCTTGACGATAATGCTGTACTTTTTATCGCCTGCATCCTCAACGGCTGCCGTATTGGCATTAACTGTCAGACGCAAAAAACTCCCAGGCACATTGGACCAGGTGGCCGCGGCTTTTTTCAGAATCCGCTCCATGATCTCGGCATCGCTACTACCGCCGTAGCTCCCATCAGCAAATTTTTCTTTTTCGGCTATGGTTGGTGCCTTGCCGTCCCACAGCAATTCGATCGACGGTGCATCGACCGTAGCTGGCAAGGTCGCCGCCTCCTTGCCAAGCAAGACAAAGCCGGTCATGAGTGGCCATGAGGCAACGATAAATATCCCAAGTATTAACTTACGCGCCATGCCGAGGCCTCCTAGAAACTCCAAACCGCACCGATGCGACCTGCACCCGGAGCTGTCCAACCTTTACCGTTCGCGCCAATACTTTGCGTGTATTCAGCGTTGAAGTGTATCCCACTGCCAGTGCCCGAGAGATAACCAAAGGAGCTGTAGGCCCCAAGTCCAAGACCGCTAGCGCTAACCAAAACCCCGGCACCGAGACTGGTGTAGAAATTCCCATCACTGAAACGTTTACCGAATAAAATTCCAGGGACAAGGGACACCGTTAACTCGCTGTTACCGGATGTCACATACTTGATGGCAATATCAGTACCACCTGGAGGAATACCAACAGGATTAGACCCTCCATTACCCGCGTTGCCGGGACCGAACAGAAGACCAATCGACCCTGCTTGCAACGGTGCAGCGAGACTCATAAAAGTGCAGGCGACCACGCAAATTACGGAGGAGATAGCCCTTGGTACCGTCAACTTCAGGCGCCTCATATTGACACCCCAACCGATGCGTACCAGGCTTGTTTCACGCCTGTTACGAGATAAATTGCGGCGCTGCCTGCGAGGAACAGGTGACTTTCCCACCCCAGATTCGCCGTGTAGCGAGATTTTTGCATCAAGTTTAGACGTAGCCCCAACATGCCGCCGATATTAAAATTGTGCTCGCTGATTTTCGGCTGATCCGTGTTGTCCGCTCGTTTGCGCGTTGAGTTGTAGATACCAATGTACTCATCCATTAGGGTGAGCCCAAACTGCATCTCGACGCGGTCGAGTCCTTTGAGCGCATGATGAAAGCCACCGGAAATTAAAACATTGCGCGCCCTCACCGGGCCAAAATCGGCGCCGTATAGCAGCATCTGTCCGTAGTGAGAGCTGCCGATTGCCACGCGCACGAGACCAGCAGGATCGGCATGGTCATCACCGCCGCTAACCCCAGCAACGCCTAGCTCGTACGACTGGGACGGCAAAGCTACTGCGTTCCCGGAAGCCCACGGCAACAACGCAATAATCAGATATGCGCCAAGGGTGCAACGTTTCACCAGCCACGGCTCCTTCGCATTAAGGGCTAGTCGGTTACAGTGCTACCAACTCACCGCATCGCCACTTCACAGGTAACCAGTGCCTACCATTGTATGAGGTATGACTACCGCGCTGCAACCATCTAGGTTTCGCGCCACCTTTTATAAGACCAGGTCCACTGCTCGGGATAAGCGCGGATGGCATCAGTAATGGCATCCGCGAACAGCGCCGTTATCGCCGTCTCATCAGTCTCACCGTGGTCAGCGCCGAGCAAAGTTTTGCTAAGTAGTCGATACTGGCCACAACCCTCGCGTACACAGAAGATCGCTATGACCGGACAACCTGAGCGGATGGTCATCGCTGCGGGCCCGGTCACAAATTCCGTGGGGATGCCTAGAAAGGGCACCCGCGGCCCCTGCCGCCCCTCGGGCTTCTGGTCCATCACAAAACCAAGCGACTCGCCTTTTTTCAAGGCGCCCAGCATGTCACGAACCAAGGTTTTGCGGTCGGTCCACAGCACGTGAACTTGCATGCGCGCCCTTAACTTATCGAGAAATTTAGTGAGAAAACGTCTTTTTGCCGGTTTAGCCAACACGTGTAGAGGCCGCTTAGCAGCTTTTTGCGCATAGTAAGCGCAAAGCTCCCAGCTACCCAAATGAGCGGTTACCATGATGTGCCCACGACCGGCGGCCTCGGCCGCGGCCACTCGCCCTTCAAGCTCATCGAAGCCAATGATCCTCGCGCGACTTGGAAAGCGCACAAGACGCATCGTCTCAAGAGCGATAGTTAGTTGCTCGCGAAAGACCTGACGACTAAACATGCGGGCAAAATGACTCTGCGGAGGCAGACCATAAATCCTGTGAACATTGGACTCAAGACGCTGCCTATCGCGCCGCGCCAGTAGCCGGTACACTGGCGCAAAGAGCGCCGCTAGCCGGTCTAAAAAGATCATAGGCAAAGCAGCCAGCACAAGCCAAAGGGCCGTTAGTATGCCCGCAAGTAAACGATCCAGCCAACGATCCACCCCAAACCACCCCCATCCACGTGTGACTACGGCTCCGCACCGGAGGTGGCTGCGTTAAAGAATTCGGCCGCGCGGTACGAACTCCGTACCAGAGGGCCAGAGACCACGGACAGGAAGCCCATGGCGCGTGCCTTGGCCGCGATCTCATCAAACTCCTCTGGCGGCACCCAACGCTTGATGCTCAGATGCTTCTTGGTCGGACGCATATACTGCCCAATGGTCACAAACTCGACGCCGTATTCACGCATGTCAGCCAGAGTTGCTTCCACCTCAGCGAGAGTTTCGCCTAGGCCGAGCATCAGCGCGCTTTTCGTGTAGACGCGGTAATCTGCCAGCTCACGCACGCGACGCAGCACGCGCAGCGACTGCAAATAGCCTGCACGGGCATCGCGCACCCGCGGAGTCAAGCGCTCCACCGTTTCTAGATTGTGTGCAAACACGTCAGGTTTAGCGGCGAGTAGAGTAGTCAAACAGTGGTCCTGCGCCGCAAAGTCACCGGCTAATATTTCGATCTTGATGTGCGGACTCAGTTCACGGACGCGGTGAATCACGCGCCCCACATGGGCGGCACCACCGTCGGGCAAGTCATCACGATCGACCATCGTGATCACGGCGTATTTTAGCCCCATAGCCTTAGCCGATTCTGCCGTTTGGTCGGGCTCGTGCGGATCTAACCACCCACCTGGGTTACCAGTCTTGACGTTGCAGAAGCGGCAGGCCCTGGTGCATGTATCACCCAGCACCATAAAAGTGGCGGTGCGCTGGCTCCAACACTGGCTGATGTTAGGACATTTGGCCTCTTCACAGACCGTATAAAGCTTGCGCTCACGGAGGTCTTTTTTGATTTGAAAGTAGGTGCCGCCAGTCGGAATGGCTGTCTTCAGCCAAGCAGGCTTACCAACATGCAGAGGTTTATCCTGCGGCGCTGCCGCGGGCCGTAATTCGGTGGCCATTGGGTCTTCTGTGGACATGATCAGTGAACTCACTTCGCGTTGGTAGCATCAGGCTGACCTGGCTGTGATTTATACCCTAATCCGCGAGGGAACAAGCCTTAAGTGTGCGACGCCTTCAAGAGAGTAGTGACGATTATTCAATAATTTTATATAGTTATAATCACTGACACTAGGGCTCAGCGGTCCACCGCACACTTCGGTGGACCTCGTGCCAAAAACCGACTACACCTGGGCGGCCCGTGTACCCTGGAGTAAGCAACACCATGACTAGCCTCAATCAGCCCATCAACCTCCCCGGACGCATGCTCACCGCGTGGCGTGACACTGTTCTGGAGTTTGCCAAGTTGCCACGCGGAACATCGCGAGAGGGCCAGACACCAGAGGCAATTCTTGGTAAGGTGTTGCGCCAAGAGACTGGGACTATCATTGACCTTTGGGAGGCCTTCACCAAGGAACGTCAGGAGGTCAGCCGTGGCATGCTCAGCAGTCAGCAGCTCACCGTAGCCTATCTACTTGGCTTTCATCTCGTTAATGCAGCACGCACACGCTTACTGCTGCGACGCTTGCAAGACCGCACCGATTTTGCCGGATACCTAAAGCACTTTGCGTCCAAGACCGAAGTCACTTGGTACGATTTGGGCTGCGGCACTGGAGCCGTTGCCCATGCGGTCGTTGATTACTTGTTGGGGGCAGGCCTACCGCCTGCGGCACTTAATATCCATCTCTACGACACAAGTTCGAGTTTACTTGCGGCAGCATCACGCTTGCTCGCGCAAGCTGGTTGCGGCGCCAAAGTCAAAACGCACCGCGTAGGTTTGGAGCGCCTAGATGCAGCAATGATCCCGACGGCCAAAAGTCATGCCATTCACGGTATCTCGCTCGGCTACGTATGGAACGAACTCGCCCGCAATGCTCCAGCGCGCGCCCGCATTATGCGTCTGTTGACAGATCAAGCGCAGGGGAACACGTTACTTTTAGTTCTCGAACCCGCCTCACAGACCTTTGCCAGGGCTACCATGGAACTCCGTGACCAGCTCGCGGAACTTGGGTATCAACCGCTATACCCCTGCATCGCGCGGACACCCTGCCCCATGCTGAAGTTGAGTCGTGATTGGTGTTATAGCGAGGGAACGTGGCAACAACCGAAGATCATGCAAACGCTTGATAAATCCATTGGCATCAGCCGCAGTCACTTAAGCGGTACCCTACTTGCCTTTGCCAGCAAGTCCTTAGCCAAGAGCTTAAAGCTCACTATGCCAGAGGCCGTCGTTGTGGGGCGCCCAGAACGCAGCAATTTATCAGTCGCTGTGTCAAAAACGTCTAACGCTAAACGGGCAGCATCAGCGTCGAAGCCAACTAAGGCTAAATTTGATTATCTAATCTGTCGCGGCGACAAGCTTGCTAAAGAGGCGCCCACCCCCAACCAAGAATTCCTTCCGCGCGGCATCGCTTGGAGTGCTTCTGAGAACGTGGGTAGTGACGGAGCTGGTGGAGCCGAGTGAGAGGGCTGTGACTAGGACCGTGAAAACACAACGCCTTAAATGCTCAGACCGCGCCACTCACGTAGCTAAAGAACTCATCGTCAGTGGCGAGGTTGTTGCTGTGCCGACCGAAACTGTTTACGGGTTGGCAGCTGACGCTACCAATGAAGCAGCAGTCGCCAAGATTTATGCTGCCAAGGGCCGCCCATCTTTTAATCCACTCATTGTCCATGTTGGCCGTCACTCTAACTCCTGTGCCAAGTTGCTTAGTCAGCGACTCCTAGATGCACGTACACTGAGCGATGCGGCCACATGCGTGAGTGATCGCCTGATGAAGGCGTTTTGGCCGGGACCTTTAACCTTAGTTTTGCCAAGGGGCGAGGCACTCCCCGCCGTGGTCGCTGGTGGTCTTGCGACAATAGGGTTTCGCATGCCGCGTCACGCCGCATTTCTCGACTTAATAGAGGCCTCCCAAAAACCTCTCGCAGCACCGAGCGCCAATCGCTCAAATCGCATCAGCCCCACGACTGCTGATCATGTCATCGAGGAACTTGGCGGCCTCATCCCCCTCGTGCTTGACGGCGGATCCGCGCCAGTTGGTGTGGAGTCCACTATAGTCGCCGTGAATCACGATGGCACGCTGACCCTGCTACGGCCAGGCGGTCTGCCAGTGGAGCAAATTACAACTGTAGCGCGGGCGCATTTTACGGAATTACAAATTCCGCTGACCGATAAACCCGCAGCCCCCGGCATGCTGAAGCTACACTATGCGCCGTCGAAGCCACTCATTCTCGCGGGCGCAGGGCTGACCTCAGAGCTCGCATACAAAATAGGACGGCTCTCCGGAATAAGCCGGATTGGCATTATGAGTTTTGGAGCACTTCCAATCACTTTAGATGGCTTAGGCTTGGATAAAGATCTTTTCAGCGCCGGAAAAATCATCCAGTTTCCTGCCGACGATCAATTAGTCGCCAGTGGACTTTTCAACGCTCTGCGCGAGTTAGATCATAGTGACGTGCATGTCATCGTTGCAGAGCTACCTTCCCAAAGAGCGGGTGGACTTTGGCCAGCTATTTGTGATCGACTAAGTCGTGGTGGTTCAGCGCACACAGGCGAATTCTGATACAGAAGATTTATCGATTCTTTGCGTGAGCCCGTCGGCTAGGCTGGTCTGCCACGCTTTATACGTCAAATCCTCTGCCAGTTGGCCAAGCACCGGTGACACCGTGGTTGAACTCAATAGCATCGTATCTTTGGGAATCCAGTCGATACTCTCGATAGTGACAGCGCCGTGAGCTGCGGCGGCCATCAATTCCAACTGCGTAGGAAGCCGCCAGTCTGACTTACCATTGTAATCTAGCGCGTCGCAGACAATCATTGCGTTGGCCCAGTCCAGAGGCACCATATATTTCTTTGTCCAAGTTAGGTTAGAAATCTTGTCTAGGTAGGCGCAATTTTGCTGCGTCGCGGAGCAACTACTCGGCGCGAGCGTGGCATCTAACGTCACATCGCGCCAAACCTTGGTGTCGCCTTTTACAACCTCAAGTCCACCACATTCGGCTCCGGCTGGCCAAGGATTGCTATAGAGATACCCTGAACCCATGTAGTTCAGCGCGTGGTCAAGGGTTGAGTATTTGTTTGTTTCGCTTAGCTGAACGCGAGACACCGTCATATTGTTCATTAACGAGGTTGCGGTGACTATTGTGCTACCATCCAGAAGACTAAAAGTGTTGTCGTCTATCCTATTGACCACCAGATCTCTAGTATAAAGCTCATCGCTCGCAGGCCAGTTGAGACCCAAATCATAGTTAAGGCGCACCTTTTGACCGTTATCTAGTCCGTGATTCGCTAGAGTGAAGATCGATGGGTTCCCAGTAGCACTAACAGCGCGTGGCAACTGGGCGCTAAAATTATCCTTAGCCACAGTGTTCCTGCAGTTCAGCGGTAAACGCCCAACCACACCAGCCGTGGTGACACCGTGGCGCAGGTTCCAAGGATCGAGGGCGGCGATTTTGATTGCTGGAAAATCCGCTGTGGATAGACATCCTACCTGGCCATCAACATTACATCCAGACGCTGATCCACCGGACCCGCAATTACGTGTGCCTACCTGCAGAGTCCCGTTACCATCGTAGAACTTGAGACCACCACAAACTAAATCGGGCGTCATGTTAGTCACGGGAAAATCGGACTTACCTCCGTCCGACATGATAGTGACACGCTGGTTCACACCGTCCTGAGTCAGGTTTATGGTTACCAGACCGACAGTCTGGTTCGTCGGAATTTTGACATTTAGTTGGCTTGCACTCTCAGTCACAAACGCAGCATCCTGGTCGCCGGCACTGGACGTCAGTTTTACTCGCAGACCACTGCGAAAATTTTCGCCCTTCAAGACGAGATTGTCGCCGGGCTGCACGATGATCTTATTCACGTCTGTGATCTTAAGGGCTGGTGCTGGGCAATCTGGCCCAAAGGGCCCAGTCGGCAGGCAAGACACCTGCCCCGTAGCGGCGGCCGGCGCGTTGTTGGCGACGCTGGCCTTCACGCCGCCCTTGCACCCGAGGGCATAAGCGCTCAGCAAGATCGCTAATTTGTGAGACCGGCTGCCCATTTACACGACTCCGATACCAGGATAGCGGTGACTCACCAGAACTACCTCTAGACCTATCGACCGGGCATGAAAAACCTTGAGAATATTAAATAAAAATTAATAATTTAAATTATTTGCATCTACCCTTCGCGGCGCCTAAAAGACGACTTTAGACCCAACGACTATAGGGTTACGGTCATTCGGCAGGCCCTGAATTTTAAACTCACCTACTGCACCTTTAGCGGAAATCAGCTTGAGTTCGGTAATCACACTCTTCACGTCAGCCTCGATCGTAAAGCGCCCAGCACTTTGGTCTAGGACACGCCCTACTGGTGAACGCTCGATATCACCGGAAATCCCCACCACAGTCACAACATTACCGTTCACATGAGTCACTACAGCGTCGTAACCTAAAGCATGCAAAAGCCAACGGAGCAATATCCGCGGCTCTGAGGCGAAACCATAAGGTCCAGCTGCACTCACAATCACGCGCGGTATGCCATTTACCAGGGTGTAAATGCGCCATGGCTTACCATCATGCGTACCAACGACAATGATATCTGGACTCAGAAGATTAAAAATGGTTTGAAGCCGGACTTCGTCCGCACCATCTGGCCATGGCAGGTTGTTCACTAAGATCGACGCTTTGACATCCAGGGGCTCAATCACGGTGACAAAGCTCAGTTTATTGAAAACCGCGGTATCAAGCTCAGTAAATAGAGGAAAGCGCGCAGCGCTAAGCTCAGCGATAAAAACCACGCGGTGAGGCAGGGCGCCGCCTTTTTGCTTTAATATTGATTTAATTTGTGCCAAAGGATCTGAACCGCCGGACGGCGCAGCGGCGTACGTTGGGTGCGCAAGCAAAAATAAAAATAGCAGGTATTTACCAAGTAAGCGCAAGACCACCCCCTACAATGGCTATTTGCAGATTGAGTGCGTCGATAGCAACTTCGCCCGAGTCGCCAGCGATTTTTTTGCGTAAACTGAGATTTTCATAAAGACCAAACAACAAAAACGTCAAATTTGTGGATTTACCCAGAGGGTTCACGGATACGCCCTTGATCCAGAGATCAGCGCCAGCTCTCAAATCGTCGACGCGGGTCGATAAGGTACGGAGCAACGGATTAGAACCGACATCATCTGCTAACCAAAGGCGCAGCATAAGTGGACCGATGTCCTTTTCTAGGCCGATTTCTAAGCCCGCACTCAATGCACCTGTGGTTTTAAACTGAACCGTTTGAATCAAACCGCTCTGATTTTTAACATTATAGTCTAGTAATATGCTCCATCGTCCCAGTTTGGGTACAAAATCCATGCGGTCGAAAGGACCGCCCAAAGTCAACCCAAACGACCAACCCAAAACTGCGCGACTAGCTCCAAATTTCACCGCGTCTAGTTGTGCAGTATCAGAAACCTCTGGCCAAAGATCGTAGTAGAGTCGGAGGCCGTTAATCGGAGATCCGCGCAGCTCTGCTAGAACGGAAAGCTGGCCGACCCGATTGACTAACTGACCGGTAGTGATCGAGCGCCCATAGCGCATGCCCAAAAAACCTCCAGCAAACTGCGCCTTCACGCTGCTGGAAACTACAGCGGCTAGACTTTTAGCTAGCATTTGATCATGGGTCGATTGGATCACTTCTTCATGCATAATTTCATGCATGTTGCGGCCCGAAGCATCATGGAACCAAAGCGGGCCCACACCATTCGGTATCGGTCGATCTAGCATCCAACTGATTTGTTTGTCCGTCGGCGAATCAGTACGCTTAGCAGAACTAACGACATGAACGCGCCACAATTTTGCCGGAGCATCATAGTCCAGAGTGTAGATAAGCAGCTCTACCGGAGGTGGTAGCAAATTCTCATAGGTACTCTGATTTTTAATCGTGATTTGTGACTTATCGCCTTTATTGACGACTTTGCCCAAGCGAGAAATCGCTGGCAATTGCTCTAACAGCTCCAGGCTAAGGCACGAGGTAAATTTTGGCTTTGCCATGATTTCAAGGGGCTTATCGGCAGGTTTAAATCCGGTAGTAGCGACTGGTTTCGCTATTTCCGCAAAGTAGAGTTCTAGCTTAATACGTTCGGCAGTCGCCGTTACGATTAAAGTCCAGTCCTTGAATGCAGATGGTGCTGCTTTGACCACCTGACAATCATAAGATGTCATAATACCGAAGCCCCAAGGACCAGTTCTCTGGCTCAGAGACTTACCCAAGGTCTTGCATGCACGCCCCCAAACCTTGCTACCACCTAAGCGATCCATCTGGACATCATCGGCAACAAGGATCACATGCAGCGCGCTTGATATCGCTCCAAATGCCTTGCCTGAGATTAGGCCGGCAACAGCGATCAAAATATAAAGGAAATTTTTTGTCCCTCGGTACATGGACCCACTGCATGCCAGATTAACTAACCTGCATACAATGTTACCATATGCGGTGCTTAAACCTGACTAGCGTCAAACAGCAGCCCCGAGGCATTGATGAAATTGATAAACCTGGGCGGCATGGACGCATTCACGAGGACTGGCTTGCTGCCGGCAGTCGGCGCGAACTGCAAACTATAGGCATGGAGAAAATGGTGGAGAGAACTCAACTCCGCCAACTGGGCAGGTAGGGGGCGCTTACTGGGGCCACTGTAGCGTTTATCCCCAATGATAGGCAGACCGTTTAGCTGCAGATGTACCCTGATTTGATGGCTACGCCCTGTCTCTGGGTGGCAAGCAACGAGGCTTATACCTAGTTCCTTATTTTCACTGAGCACCCGAAAGTGCGTCACTGCCGTCCGTCCACCGGCGCGGACCACTTTGACATCCCCGGACCGTTTATCAATCTCGGTTAGGAAAGCACGCTCCGTAAAAGACTTGGACTTGGCCACCCCGTAACATAAGGCCAGGTAAGTTTTGCGCACAGCGCGTTCCCTGAACTGATCGGTGAGCCATGTAGCCCTGGCAGCGCTAGTCGCGACCAAGATGACGCCAGAGGTTTCCTTATCTAAGCGATGCACTAATGTGAACGGGGTCTTGGGGCGCCCTAACGATTTAAAGAGCGCCTCCAAGCTTGGCACCACGTGCATCACCGACTGATCTTTGGTCGCCTGAGACGGTAGGCCTGGGGGTTTGTTTATGGCAACAACCCCGTGAGCCTCGTAAAGCAGCGCCTCAGCTGCCAGTTGGGGCTCTGCTGCACGTATCGTCTTTAGGGATGATTCGCTGTACTCCACACGAATCTTATCGCCGCGACAAACCTGCCGCGACGCTATGCGCACTCGCTTGCGGTTGACGTACACACCACCAACGTCAATCACCTGCCGGATCTTACGCCGCGACAAGCCAAGCTCAGCGGCTACTAAGTATACGTCAAGGCGCATGCCGCTTTGGGCAGCGCCTACCGTCAGGTCATAAGTCTTCATCTACTTGTTTGCACCGATACAATTGAGCTCACGGAACGCTTGTTCAAGCCGTTTCGAAAACTCTTGTTCACCAGACCGCAGCCACACGCGTGGATCGTAATATTTTTTGTTGGGCCGATCATCGCCCTCGGGATTGCCGATTTGCGCCTGCAGGTAGTCTTTCTTCTCACGGTAGTACTTGTGCACTCCGTCCCAGAAAGCCCATTGCAAATCGGTATCCAAGTTCATTTTAATGACACCGTAAGAGATTGCTTCACGAATCTCTGCCGCAGTCGATCCTGATCCACCGTGGAATACAAAATCAACCGGCTTGGGTCCAGTCCCTTTCTCTTTCGAGACGTAGTCCTGGGAATTCTTCAAAATGACCGGCCGCAGCTGGACATTGCCCGGCTTATAAACACCGTGCACGTTGCCAAAAGATGCCGCCACCGTGAAATGGTTCGATACCTTGGATAGTTCATCGTAAGCAAAACAGACGTCCTGTGGTTGCGTATACAGCCGCGAACTGTCGATTCCCGTGTTGTCGACACCGTCCTCTTCACCACCAGTAACACCTAGCTCGATCTCGATCGAGGTCCCGATCTTTTTCATCCGTTTTAGATAGGTCGCACAGGTCTCAATGTTTTCACTCAGAGACTCTTCCGACAGGTCCAACATGTGCGAGCTGAAAAGAGGCTTGCCGTGAAGTTTGTGAAACTTCTCACCTGCATCGAGTAGTCCGTCAATCCACGGCAGTAACTTGCGTGCAGCGTGATCCGTATGAAGTACAACAGTCACTCCGTAAAGTTCAGCCAGATGGTGCACATGCTCGGCTGCAGATACTGCACCGACGATAGTTGCCCGCTGATGATCATTGTTTAGTGCCTTGCCGGCGTAAAATTGCGCTCCGCCGTGCGACACTTGAACCACCACAGGTGATTGCACTCTAGCCGCCGTCTCCAAGACGGCATTGATCGTACTTGTGCTTGTGACGTTGGCCGCGGGCAGAGCAAACTGCCGCGCCTTCGCTTCCGCATAAAGAGCTTTAAGGTCCTCGCCGAAGATCACACCAGCTTTGAACTTAGCCATGGATAAACCACCTCAGCTAACGAAATCGTGAATAAAAAACAGCCTATTACGTGGCAACGGCAGATTATTGCAGGAGCCACCAATCGCCAATCCTTTTTACACGCAAACTAAGATTTGCACAGACTGGCGATTCGTAGATAATCAATAACTTAACGTAATTATTGAATTATTCAAAAACACCGGTCTGGCACTCAGCTTGCAAAATGGTTCCCGCATACGACCTCAGAGGGCACTCGTTGTTGCCCCTCCCCGATGTAGGAGACGCCTAATCATGATGAACGCTAAGCTGACACACACGCTGAGAACCTTCGTCCTAGGTGGTGCCGTCGGAGTCGCGGGGGCCTTCGTCTCTAGCTGTCGCCCCTCACCCGTAAGCAAGATTCAGAGCACCGGCGGGGCTCAACAGTCCAGCTCCGAAGTGGTCAATGGATTTCTCGTGGCGCCGAGTACGGCCGCCAAGAGTGCTGCCGCGACGCTGCGCAGTCAAAATCATCCCGACACCAAACTCATGGAACTAGTTGCCAATAACACGGTTGGCGTTTGGTATGGTGCTTGGAGTGGCGACATCGGATCCGCCGTGAGAGCCCACGCGAACAAAGCGCTTTCGTTTAACGCCGCTGCCGTCATGGTTCCTTACAATATCCCTTATCGTGACTGCGGCAGTCATTCGGCAGGTGGAATTCCGGCGGGTCAGTACCGCACATGGATTTCTCAATTCGCAGCCGCTGTTGGCCAGGCCAAGGCCTATATCGTGCTAGAGCCAGATGCGCTTGCATTGACAGATTGTTTGAACGCGCAAGCGCTAGCCGAGCGCTACGACCTCCTGCGATTTGCTATCACTCAGTTCAAGGAGAAAGCTCCCAACGCCAAAGTATATGTCGACGTAGGTCATCCTGCTTGGTTAGCGCCGGACATCGCTGCGGAGCGCTTGAAGCAGGTAGGAATTGAAATGGCGGCCGGCTTTGCCCTGAATACGAGCAATTACTTCGACAACAAACGCGTCGTGGACTACGGAAGTAAAATTCGCGCTCTGGTCAAAAAGAATTTTGTTATCGATTCCAGTCGTAACGGTCGCGGTGCGGCTGGTGATAATGATTGGTGCAACCCGTCCGGCCGGGGTCTCGGTACGATACCAACCTCCCGCACTAACATCACCGGTGTCGATGCCTACCTGTGGATCAAAACACCTGGCGAATCCGACGGCAACTGTGGAGGTGGACCAGGTGCGGGCCAGTTCTGGCAGGCGCGCGCTCTTGAACTCGCACGTAATGCAAATCTGCAGGTGACAGCCCCAAGCGCGGCACAGAAAGCTGACGACGTTGTGGTAGTCACGCCTGAAGTTCCAGGAACGACAACGATACCTAATGCTCCCGCTCCGATACCCACGCCGATACCGACGCCATTGCCAAGGCCGTCGTCAGCGCCGAGGACGGCACCGGCACCATTGCCTAATCCGATTCCTGCTTCCACTCCTGCCCCAGCGAACCGCGACAGTGGTATCACGGCATCCATCAATATCAAATCGCAGTGGCAAAGCGGATACTGCGCTGATGTCATCGTCACTAACAATGGCTCCAGCAACTTGACCTCGTGGACGCTAACCCTAGATTTAAATGGGACGAAATTGGCCCAGCAATGGAACGTTAACGTCTCGTCCGGCGGGGACAGCGTCACCTTCCAACCAATTGCTGAGTGGAACGCTAAGATCGCCCCGGGAGCGAGCGCTAATCAGCAAGGATTTTGTGTCGACACACCAAATGGCAACAATGCGCGGGCCACAGTGAGGTCGGTCATCTGAATGGGACCGCGCATGATTTATCGTACTTCATTGTTTAGTCTTTGATTGCTCGAATACACCAAATGCCGTCGCTAGCATGGCGCTCATATCGCTGACCGATGCTGGGACGATCATGGAATTAGTGGTCCTAGCAAGCTCGCCGAAATTATTAACCCAATTCTCCGCAACACGCAGCCGCGCGGCCTCACGGCCACCGTCAGCTGCGAGAGCGCTGGCCACTTGCCTAAGACCATTTGCGGTCGCTGTTGCAATCGCCAAGATAGCAGAAGCCTCACCTTCAGCCTCGTTGATTTGCTTCTGACGTTGGGCCTCAGAGGCTTTGATGGTTTCCTGCTTCACACCGTCCGCCCGGTTAATCTTCGAATCACGATCACCCTCGGACTCGAGAATCTTTGCGCGTTTTTCACGCTCAGCGCGCATCTGCTTTTCCATCGCCTCGATCACGTCTTTGGGTGGCGTAATCGACTTGATCTCATAACGCAGTACTTTTACCCCCCAAGATTCGGTCGCCTTATCGAGAGCCAATACAACCTGACCGTTAATCGACTCACGCTCTTCAAATGTCCGGTCAAGATCTAATTTACCAAATTCAGAGCGTAACGTTGTCTGAGCTAACTGGCTGACGGCCCACTGATAGTTCGACACCCCATAGGATGCGCGCGAAGCGTCCATCACACGCATAAAGAGTACGCCATCAACGTGAATCTGTACGTTATCACGCGTAATACAAAGCTGCTCAGGAACATCCAGGACTAGCTCTTTGAGTGAATGTTTATAACTAACGCGATCAATGAAGGGCAAAATGATGTGTAACCCTGCAGTCAATGTACGATCGTACTTACCCAAGCGCTCGACGACATAAGCGCTCTGCTGCGGCACGATCCTGACGATGTAAAACACCAGTACAAACGCCAGCACGACGAAAATTGTACCAACCATCATGTCCATAACTCCCACCTCATCTGCGGTTCACGAGTGTAACGGCCTAATAACAAGTCGAATACCATCGACCCTAGTGATAGTGACACGATCCCCAACCTGGAGCGCAAGATCGGAATCATTAAATACCGACCAAGGAGCACCCTGGTACTCACAAGTAGCCTCAGCCCGCGGGCCAACGGCCGCAGTCAAAAGCATCTCTTTACCAGTATCGATACTTATATTTTTCGATCTGTTGAGCAGAGCGCGCACGCGACTCCGGAATAAAGGCACCGAAACGCCACCCATGACCGCGAAGACCACCATCTCCCAAATGACGTCGGCTAGGCCAAATTGCCAGCAAATCACGGAGACAAAAAGCGCACTAATCCCGAAGAAGATGAAGCCAAAACTCGTTGTGAGGACTTCCATGGCGAGTAGCGCCACACCCAGCCCTAGCCACCATAATGCATGATTCGCCGTGAATTCCATCGCCACCTTCCCTGAGTACTTACGTACGCCACACGTGGTGTTCGGCAAAG
>VGTI01000036.1 GCA_016874735.1 Deltaproteobacteria bacterium | reverse complement strand
TTTTTGCTGTCGCATCGCTCGAGCCATAAGCGCCTCAGTTAAGGCACCGAAATCACAGGACGGGGGTCCCCGTTCTTACTAAAATGGCATCGGCACACCGGGGGATAACTTTAGGTAGGTATTTAAGGCACGGAAAACACTGGTCAAACGGCGACGAATTCCGCCAGTGTGATTGGCTGAAGGAGCTGAGATTTTGGGGAGTTGGACTCAGATGAGCGAAAGCTCAATCCAAGCGCTGGGCCTATCAGACAGTTCTAGGGTTCTGCCACCGCAACCAGTTGCACCACCGCACTGCGACCTTTATGTCCCTGCCCTTCATTGATATCGCGCTCTAGTTCGTGGCATGACTTGACTCTTAGGCGATGCCAGCACGCCCGCAGCTCATCCGCTGTGACCAGCATATCGACATCTGGAGGACCACCGGTTTTAAACGTGAGTTGCCGTGGCGTGTAGGATTCGAGCAGAAATACACCGCGTGGCGCCAGCGCATCCTCGACTTTTGGATAAACTATTTTGCGTTTATTAGTCGGCAAATGAAACCAAATCGAAACAATCGCGTCCCATTTACTTTGACCAAAATCGAATTGCGTCAGATCAGCACAGACTGTCTCAACCTGGAGGTGCTCTGACCTAGCCCAGTCGTTTAATTTCTGCAACCCAACTTTGGACCAGTCGACAGCGGTCACCTGAAAACCAAGACGCGCCAAAGCCACCGCGTTGCGCCCCTCGCCCTCGGCTAGCATGAGGACCCGACCACCCTTCGGAATAAGTGCGATGCTATCCCGAAGGAAGTCGTTAATCTCGCGTCCGTAAAAAAAGTTCTGAGAGCTATAGCGCTGGTCCCATTGATCCTTCATAGCGAAGCACTGTCCTCAGCTTGGCTACTACTCGGTGGAACGAAGCGTACTTCTAAATAAAGCGGTAATGTTTGCAGAGCTGCTTCCGTATGAAACTCTTGTACCTTGCCACCAACGATACGCACCTGTAATGCCGCAGCTGAGTTCACCGCAGTGAACGTTCCGACCGCTGTCTGCACGGATCCATTGATAGACACGACGCTATTGGCTAGGTCGTCGAAGGATCCAATCGTATTCCAGGAGTTCACAGCTGTTCCGAGTTTGAGATTACTGATGACCGACGTAACAACTGGTTGCCCAGCGATGGTCGGCGTCGGCGCATAGGCTACACCACCAACCACAAGCAACGAGCCTTTAGTACAAAGTGATTGGCTCTTACCTGCAACACATGCGGGCAACGCACCGGTCATGTCAGCCATCGTATGGGTGTGAGTGGTGTTCGCTTTGTTACGCATTTGCACATCGAGCGCCATGAGTACGCCGTCGACGTAAGCTTTGTTGTAGAAGGTCTCGGTCAGCGTCGGTGTGCGCAGCGAGATCACGTTATTCTGGCTACCAAAACTAATGTCGCGAGAACCAGGCTCTCCAACTGGACCCGCTGGACCAACGGGACCCGCAGGACCAACGTCGCCCTGGTCACCTTTGGGACCAACGGGACCTGCAACGCCCGTGGGACCTGTGGGGCCAACAGGACCTATCGGGCCCATATCGCCCTTGTCGCCTTTTTCTCCTTTGTCACCGACATCACCTTTGTCGCCCTTGGGTCCAGCGGGACCGACAGGACCAGCTACGCCTGCTGGACCAACAGGACCAACAGGACCAACAGGACCAACAGGACCAACAGGGCCGGCGGGGCCGGCAACGCCCGTCGGACCGGCGGGACCAACTGCACCAGTGTCACCTTTGGGACCAGCGGGACCTGCAACGCCCGAGGGACCGACAGGACCTATCGGGCCAACATCGCCCTTGTCGCCTTTTTCTCCTTTGTCACCTACATCACCTTTGTCGCCCTTGGGTCCAGCGGGACCGACAGGGCCGGCAACGCCAGCGGGACCTACCGGACCAACCGGGCCTGCAACACCTGTGGGACCGACAGGACCGACTTCTCCCGTTTCACCTTTAGGGCCAACGGGGCCGGCAACGCCTGTGGGACCGGCAGGACCTACCGCACCAGCTGGACCTACGTCGCCTTTGTCACCTTTGTCACCGACATCACCTTTGTCGCCCTTGGGTCCGGCGGGACCCGCAACGCCAGCAGGACCAACGTCACCCTTGTCGCCTTTATCGCCCGCGTCACCCTTATCGCCTTTCGCGCCCGCGTCACCCTTGTCACCTTTTTCGCCGAAGTCGCCCTTGTCCCCTTTCGCACCTTCTATACCGGTAGGACCGGCAGGACCGACAGGACCAACATCACCCGTGTCGCCCTTATCGCCTTTGGCGCCGACGTCGCCCTTGTCACCCTTCGCCCCTGCTAAACCGGCAGGACCGGCAGGACCGGCAGGACCAACTGGGCCTACATCACCCTTGTCACCCTTGTCACCTTTATCGCCCGTGTCGCCCTTATCGCCTTTGGCGCCAACATCACCCTTGTCGCCCTTGTCTCCTTTATCGCCCTTATCACCGACGTCGCCTTTAGCACCGCTGAGACCAACCGGGCCCGCTGCACCCGCTGGACCAACGGGACCGGCTGGACCAATCGAGCCTTTGTCGCCTTTGTCGCCTTTTTCGCCCCGGTCGCCTTTGGGACCGGCTGGGCCTTCGTCGCCAGCTTCACCCTTTTCGCCTTTTTCTCCTTTATCGCCCTTAGGACCGTGAGCCCCTGGGACTCCAGGATTTCCTGGCTCCCCTTTATCGCCGCGTGGACCTTGAGGACCCTGGGGACCGGCGGGACCTGGGTCACCCTTGTCGCCTTTGTCACCTTTGGGACCTTTATCGCAGCGTGGGAGATGGTAGGCATTGGGAGTCGTGCCGTCCGTACATTTTGGGATGCCCGTTTCGGCGCGCGACTGCGATTCGATGTAGATGTGACCCTGTCCGTCGAGCGTCACCGTCAGCATCTGACCGCGTTGGTCGATCGGACTAAACTTCGGTTCACGATCAGAGATCCGACCATCGCGATTTTTGTCGAATCCAATTTTGAGACTCCCACGCAGGCTCTGCGCACTGACCTCTGGGGTGCCTATGGTAACGATCCCAAAGATGCGATTACTCCCATTGACGGGCGTAGACCTTAGTCCTTGGCTATCGACACTGAGCCCGACGGTGTCTCGCCCCACAATGGCGATGAGCTGCGCTCCCACTTCTTCAGCGCTCAGCTCTGAACTCAACACATCTATGGGGAATTCAAATTTATCTGGCACCGCGGCCGCTGCGGACATCGCGACACTTGCAGCGGGGCTGATTATCAATGCCTTGAGACTAACCGAGAGCAATCCCGATAGGCGCATGATTTTCCATCCAAATAATTATTGTTTATTTTTTTTTACTAAAGAGACATCGAGAAGATCGTCATTCGCGGATCTCTATAGGGTACCATAGCCAGGTAACCGACACCAAAGATCGGCTTCCCTGAGGCTTTAGTCATATGTTATCGCGCCACTAAATATGACTCTGATTTGACCAAAATTTCGGTAGACCATAAGATCGCATAAGAACCATCTACCGAACCGGACTCCCCGTGCTGACCCCGAGGGTGCTCCTACAGAGTGAGACAGCATTAGCACACGCACTGCCGTACGCCCGACACCCTCATTCGGTCCTAAAGATAATCAACACAACCAAAATAAGCAGAGGGGTGTCCTGGTGACGCAAACAGTGAACGGCAGTCAGACAGCGACCGACGACTGGGCTCCAATGCGGCCGCGGGAGCTTCTGCGCAGTTTAGGTAACAGTTGGCTGGAGGTCCTGAAAGCGCCGTCACTACCACAGGAGATCGTGGCGGGTCTCACCGTAGCAGCCGTTGCGTTGCCCCTGAATATTGCTCTTGCAGTGGCTTGCGGACTACCACCAAGTGCCGGGCTCGTCGCTGGAGCTATCGGCGGAGCCGTTGCGGCGGTCTTTGGCGGGTCTGCCTCGCAGATATCCGGTCCAGCAACAGCTCTATCCTTGACTGTGTTTACTCTGAATCAAGAATTTGGCATGTCCGGTGTCGCTGCGGCCTGCCTGTGTATTGGTGTCATCCAACTTGCACTTTGCGCCGTCGCTAGTCGGAACCTTCTGAAATATATACCTGAGTCGATACTGACCGGATTTGCAAGCGGCGTGGGACTTAAGTTACTAGACAATCAAATCCCAGAACTTCTTGGTTTTGATTACACAACTTCTGAACTAGCTCAGATGATGCATCGCCCAGCTTGGCTTCATGAAGTGTCTTGGTTAGCAGTAATGTCCGGACTCTTCGTTGCATTTTTGGTCAATGCCAGTAATAAGTTTAAGCGATTTCCGGCTGCGCTGGTGGCAATCGCGCTCATCACTGCAGTGGCCAACAGATTAGGCTGGAACGTAGAGCGTGTCGGACTGGTTCCAATTAATTTACACCTACCAACCTGGCCCACAGTTGCTGATGACCGATGGTTGCGCATAATCACCGTATCTGTACCGCTAGCAATCCTTGCCGCAGTTGAGACTCTGATCTCGGCAAAGTTGGTAAAAAATTGGACTAGCGATTCAAAAAACATTGATTCAAATCTTGAGATCTTCGGCCAAGGAGTGGCTAACCTCGCATCAGGTTTTGTTGGCGGCATGCCGGTATCGGGGGTCACCATTCAATCAAGAGTTGCCGTCCAGAGCGGTGCCAGGACAAGGTTATCTGCCTTATTTCATAGCGCAGCTCTTCTATTCGCTTTTCTCTATCTAAACGAGACAATTTCATCGATACCGCTTTCAGCGCTAGCCGGTTTACTCTGTATGATTGGCGTTCAGTTAATCGATACCTCAACTTTCTTCAAATTAATCAGGACACAACGCGTCGAAGCATTATGCTTTCTGCTAACCATCATTGGCACTCTCAAAGGTCACTTAATGGTGGGGCTTACCGCTGGTATTGCGCTTCACTTGGTCTCAATGAAGGTAAGACGTTTGATTCACAGTCCTGCGAGCCACGAAATAGCCGAAAAAGCGAAAAAAAAACCAACCAGCGGCACTCGAGCTAAAACCTTGGATGCGACCAAGGCAGCCAACAACCGTCGTCGCATCAATCACTTCAGTGATGAGAATCCAAATATTGATTGGCTCAAGCAAATCCGCATGAGGGCCCAGTCAGCTGCCTCTGCATTTGTTCATCAAAATGCATCTGTGATCGGCAAAGTGGTGCTTGGGGATCATGTTCATATTGCTGCCGAAAGCTCGGTACGAGCCGACGAGGGGTCGCCTTTTTATATTGGCTCCAATTCCAATGTACAGGATGGAGTGGTCCTTCATGCGCTCAAAGATAAGTGGATCGATGTAGATGGCGAAAAGTGGGCAATTTACGTCGGACAGAACGTATCAATAGCACACCAAGCATTGGTTCATGGACCGTGCTATGTGGGTGACAACTCATTTGTGGGGTTCCAGGCCGTAGTGCATAACTCTGTCGTTGGTAGCAAATGCTATATCGGTATCGGTGCCATCGTAGTTGGAGTCAACGTTCCAAGCGGTAAATATGTACCACACGGCAGTATCATCGACACTCAGGAGGCAGCAGATCAGCTTCCAGACGTGAGTCATGAACATATGCACTTCAACGAAGAGGTAGTTAATGTCAATCGGGGCCTGGCGGCGGCTTACTCACGCGAAAAATCTGTATCTTCAAAAAATTTAAGTAAGACGCAGGTCAATTCGCGTCCCCACCAAGCAAAAAATTGGTTTTGATCAGGGAGATTCCAAGTGACAGCGACTTTCTATTTAGCTGTATTTATTGGGCTAACAATTTACGCATTATACGGATTATCCAGATGCTTATTTCAAGTTTCTGAGGGAGAGATTGCTGTCATCTCAGCTTTTGGCAAAAGTAAATTTAGCAACGTATCTAGTAAGCAACTTAAAGTCTATGCCCCAGGTCTGCATCTAAAATTGCCGTGGGAATGTGTACAAAAAGTCTCGATGAAAGAGCAAATTTTAGAGCTCTCTGGAGATGAAAGCGGCATCACAGCCATGACAGCTGACGGCACGACACTTGCGATTAATGCTATTGTCCGGATCACGCTCGCCAAAGATTCCCTGTATCAATTTATCATTGGCCTGGAACATCCAATTGATCACCTCAAAAGTTGGTTTACTTGCTTGTTGCAGGACCAAATAGCAAACTTCGATCAAAAGTTGAGAACATCTGTTCCGTCTCAGGGCACTTTAGCAAGTTCTGATGACATAAAATTAGGCTCCTATGCCGTGATTCGTCGTGAGCGCCGTCTGCTTAATCAGGGCATCCAAGAATTTTGCCGTCATCAAATTGGTGACCGCTACGGTGTCAGCTTTGATGGTATAGACCTTACCGATATCCTGCCTCCCGACGAACTGGCCGAAGCTCTCAACAGCGTCATCAATGCCCACAGTGAGGCCCAAAGCCTTCTGGCTCGGACCGAGGGCGAATGCGAACAACAAGTGATCGCCGCGGCTAAAGGGCTAGACATTGCGAAAGCACGCGCTCAAGCGGTCGAGCAAGAGATTTCCACCATGGTTGATGTTCTGGCGAAACTCCAAAAAGACGGGACGTTGAGCGCTTACCTTGAGCGTCGTCGTGCCGAAGTTTATGCCGATGCCCGCACCTCCTACATCAAGAGGCCATCATGAGTAACGATATTTTGTCTATTGGCTTTGGCATTGTGATTGGTTTGAGTGTGCTCCCACTGATTGGTTGGCTCATGAAGCTCGTCAGCATGGAGGTTCATGAGGAGACCGCGGCCGTCATCACAAGTTTTGGTCGCCTGACCAAAGTCGTTCGGGAGCCTGGCCTCCACCTTTGGCTAGGAAGGTATTTACCGTGGAATAAATGCCAACAAGTCTCACTCAAGCGGGACCATCGCACGTTTGAAGAGATCCACGTCAACGACTGCCGTGGCACCACGGTCATCGTCGACCTGTGGACTCAGTTCCGCGTGATGTCACCGGAAAATGCGCTGTTCCGCGTCACTGACCGGGAAAAAGCGTTGCGTAGTCTGCTCACCAACTCTGCCACCGCTATTCTCGGTACCTTTGAATTAAGCCAAATCCTGGCCAACCGCAGCGAGCTTAGCCAAAGGCTCAAAGACGATATCCGCGATGAAACGCTGCGTTGGGGTCTAGAGATCGACCTCGTATTCATTAGTAAGCTGAGTCTTTTGCCCGAGGTCTCAGCTCAGCTATTTGACACGGTAGCAGCACGCCTGGAGAAGGCTAAGGCCGACATTGACGAAAATGGCCGCCTGAGTGCCGACATGCTCCAAGCCGCTACGGCAGCAAGTGTTGCTAAACTGGTGGCAGAGGCCCGCGGCCAGTATAGCCTCGGCGTGAACGCCGCCTACCAGAAGCTCCGTACCAATCCAGAGCTCATGGCAGCATATAAGGAACTGTACGAACTCTCACTGATCAAACCCTACAAGACTGTGACCTTTCACGGATTCAGTGACGGCGAAGTGTCGGCCATCGATGCAGCGATGACCACGGCTAGTGGCTTTGATGCGGCTCACCAAGCTTTGAGTTCCCATGCGCCTGTCTAGAAAAATCTGTCTAAGGATTTGACATTCGTCGTCAGGCCCCAAGGAAACCCTCTGGAATCACTGGGGCCGATTTCTGGCACAACTCCTGCTGCCTTTTTCTTTAAGAACAAAGAATAAAAGAGGTAGGAGTCACCCATGAACCACACAATTCGCATTCGTGATCATTTGGTCATTACCGGTGTCACGATCATGGCCGTCATTACTGGCTACAGCATCTATCAGATGGCCGCCGTGCGTAACGAAGCCAAATTGTTGCGGGAACAAAATACCGTCGTCACTGCTAATCTCCATAAACTGCAAGCACACTTTCAGCAGCTAAGGTCGTATACGGAAAGCACTCAGACACTTGCCATCGGTGGCGTGCGCACTGCGGCCGTTAGCGAGGACCATTATGATGCGCGCACTCTAAACTTAGGATCACGAGCGCTCGGCCAAAATGCGCCTTTTAGCCTCGCGGCAAAAAGCTTGAGCGGCGTGAGTGCAGCGGCTGCGCTCAGTGACACGGAGCAGTTCGCTCAAAACATTGCGCGCATAGACAGCATCGCCGACGATATCGAACTGGTATCAAAACGTCTCACTAATATTTCGGCAGCCCTACGCGTCAACAAAGACAATCTGAAAGCCGTGCCGTCCCGTCTACCCGTTTGGGGCCGCATCAGCAGCGAGTACGGTGAGCGTATGTCACCATTTCATGGCCTACGTAGGATGCACGATGGTATCGACATTATGGCAACCGTTGGTACTACGGTGTACGCCCCTGCTGATGGGGTCGTGACGTTTGCCGGTGAGTTTCCGCACATGGGCCGCATTGTGGTCATCGACCATGGCGGCTCCGAAATGATCACCCGCTACGGCCATCTGAGCGGCATCCAAGTCAAAGCCGGTGACAAGGTGAGAAAAGATCAGGCGATCGCTAAAACTGGCAACTCTGGTAGGTCCACCGGACCTCACCTGCATTATGAAATTTGGCACCGCAATCAGCCTGTAGATCCCCGGGAATACCTATTTGACATGAGCGACCAGGCGCCGCTCGTCATCGCTCCGCCTACCCGGCTGACCGCTGATAAGCGCTACTTTGAGCCAAAGTCGTTCTACAAAGACTTGGACTGAACAGGACGGATCTGGACGGATCGGGACGGATCCTCGCTAGAGGCTTGAAGCTGTACGTTAGCCGGTTTAAGATCAGGTTTAAGTCAAACTTTTCTGCTTATGAGCCAAGGAGGCTTTATATGCGTTCCAATCTGTCCAAGATGGGCCTACTCTTAGCCGGCGTCCTGGTAAGCACCAGCACCTATGCCAACGACAAACTAGCTGCCACTCCGGCCGCTAATGTGGCACCAGCGTCCGCCACGGCCACGGCACCTGCCACCACGGCCGCGCCGGTCACCAATAAATCCCCTGCAACAGCCCCTGCAGCAAGCACTGCTGCTCCCGCTGCTCCTGCGGCAGCTACGGCGACCGGTAAACCAGAGGCTGGAAAGCCCGCCACCACCACGGCACCGGTAACCGCTCCCACCAAAAGTGCGGGCACAGTGGTAGAGATCAAGACTAGCGAGGGCAACATCAAGGTCGAACTAGCCGATAAGGAAGCCCCGATCAGCGTCGCCAACTTCGTGGCCTACGTGAATAGCAAATTTTACGACGGTACCGTCTTTCATCGCGTGATCGATGGTTTCATGATTCAAGGCGGTGGCTATACTGTCGATGGTGATAAACTCAACGAAAAGCCAACCAAAGCGGCGATTGCTAATGAAGCCAAGAATGGCCTGAAAAACGACAAAGGCACCATCGCCATGGCGCGCACGAGCAATCCCGACAGTGGGACCTCGCAGTTTTACATCAACCTCGTAAACAACGACCGCTTAAACTACCCGAATCCCGATGGCCATGGCTATGCGGTCTTTGGTCGCGTGGTTGAAGGGCTCGACATCGTCGAGAAGATCGGCAAATCTAGAACGGCGATCCGCTTCAATATGCAAGACTTCCCCGTAGCGGACGTGAAGATCCTCTCGGCCAGCGTTGTGAAGCCTACCAGTCACTAAACTTAGGTCATGAAGCCTGATTGAGTGAACCACAAGGGCGACGCACGGACTAATGCATAGTCCGTGCGTCGCCCTGAGTTTTGGGGTATCAGCCGCGCTGTTTGAGCTTACTGCCCAGTAGGGCACCAAAACTGCCGACCTTAGGTGCATCTGCTTCAGCCCTCTGCGTGGCAGCAGCCTGACGCTCGGACGCCAGGTAGTCCTCGTAGTTCTTTTGATCGGAATCCTCTTCCTCAATATCAGCAAGGGTTAGCTGAATCCGTCGCTCCTCAGGCGCCACAGCTACGACTCTGACCTCGAGCTCCTTACCCGGGGTAGCGGCCTGCTTGTAGGCCTCGCCGTACTTGCGTTTAAGCACACTCAGCGGAAGCAGAGCCGTCAGGCCTGGTGCCAACTCCACTAAGGCACCAAAGGGCTTGAGCCGCTCGACTTTAGCACTGCGCAACTGCCCTACTGGATAACGCGTCGCAGCGGCGAACCAGGGGTCGTCCTCAGGCTGCTTCATGGTGAGTGAAATACGGCGTTGCACCGTGTCGATGTCTTTAACCGCGACGGTGACCGTGTCGCCAATCTTGAGAACCTCGGACGGATGATGCACCCGCTTCGTCCACGAGAGTTCGGAAATATGTAGCAGCCCCTCAAGTCCTGCATGAATTTGGACGAAGGCACCAAACGACTGCAAGTTTACAACTTTACCCTCGTAGACTTTGCCACCAGAGATGAGATCATGCACCCGCTCCCACGGATCTTGCGAGGCCGCCTTCATGCTTAAGGAGAGTTTAGGCCTGCCCTTGTCGTCACGCTCGATCTTCAGGATTTTGACCTGTACGTGATCACCAACACTGACGACCTCGCTCGGGTGAGACACGCGTCCATGCGCTAGATGCGACACATGGACCAAGCCATCGACGCCACCGATATCGACGAAAGCACCAAAATCCCGGAGCTCCGTAACCGTACCGGTGAAGACCTTGTCCTCAGTGGAGGTCGCCGCCAACTCTTGCAGGCGTAAGTCAGCTTTTTTGCGTAGCAGAGCGGTGCGCGAGACGACGATGTTACGCCCGCGTTCTTCGACTTTTTCGATCAAAAACTCGTAGTCCTTGCCGACGTGCTCAGCACCGTTATCGGTAAACTTGGTATCCATCTGCGAGATGGGACAGAAGGCTGTCTTGCCGAGTACTGTTACTTCAAAGCCGCCTTTAATGACTTTAGCGACGCGGCCGCGCACCGGGATGCCCTGGGCTTGAGCCTTATCCAAGTCATCGGACGACTTAAGAGCGTGAGTCATGTGATGACTCAGCTGGACCTCGCCACCGCGCTTAGCGATAACAAAGGCCTCAATCTTATCGCCTACCTTGTATTTTAAAGCGCCGTGCTCATCGACGAGCTCGATTTTGTCGATCACACCAGTCGCCTTACCGTGACCCAGGTCGACCATGACATCGGTACCAGAGCCAATGAGGGATAGCGTGCCCTGCACTTTTTCCCCGACAGCAATACGCTGGCCACCTTTGGCCTCCTGCTGCAGCAAAGCGGCAAAAGCCTGGGCCGCACTCTCCTTCTGCGGAGCCTCGGCGTCAAACCCGCTATCGTCATCTTCCCACTCGATACTTGGACCCTTAACCTTAACCATGTAGCACCTATCTCTCATCTGGGTTGGGAGGGAAAATTACCACGGTCCCCCTTAAACTGGTCTACTTAATTGTTGGTCAGGGAGGAATCAGCTACAATTTCCTCTTTGCGGCCACCAACACCTACAGGGAGCAGTTTGCCATGTGCATCATCTGCCTTGAATTTCAGCGCTCTCGCGACCTAAAAGACGCTCGTCAGATGCTAGCCGCGGCCAGACGTGAACCCACCGACATCTCCAGAGAGCACCTTGACGAGGTGGAGCAAAAACTAAAAGATGCCGAAGCAGCGACCAAATCAGGCAGTAACCCATGACGACCGACGATAGCCCAGGCGGGTCACAGCGCGCGACGACTGCTAAAGAGCGCGCCCGCGCCTTCCGTAAAGCAGCGTATGAAAAGGCAAAAGCGGCTGCCAAAGAGCGACGCAAGGCTGCCGCCGCCACCCCGGAGGCGCAGCAACGCGCCGCCGCCCTTAAAGCCAAGCGCCGCGATGCCTACAAAAAGGTGAGAGAGCGCAGTAAGGCCCGCGACCTTCAAGTCGCAAAGGCGGAGGCTGAAGCCGCTACGGCGGACCGTGCTACCGTCGACGCCGTGCGTCAAAAGGAGCTACTAAGGCTCATCACGACGGCCGACAAATTGGCACCACAGCCGCCGCGAGACACGCAGACGCAGCCCAAACTGACCCTAGTGAAAAATTAAACCCGTCCAGCTTGCTCACTGGTCGCCTGGTAAGCACTGATACTGCCCGCTGAAGGCGTGGGTGACACCTGAATTGGGGCAATCCCAGGGACCTGGCCAAACCCGGATGTGCCGACGTAGACAGCCAAAGCCGCGGGCATCAGAAAGCCGAGATACTGCGTGTAGTGAAACACGGTACCACCGATCAGCCCGCCGATGATGAAACCAAGGATCGTCGCAAAACGCACAACCGCACGGTGCATCTCTTTGGAGTAAATTTCTGGCCTGTGGCGACAGGTGAGGGCGCGTACCAGTCCCATACCGACATCAGTGGTAGTGCCCGTCAGATGGGTAGCCCGCACTATGCCGCCCGAGGCCGAGGTAAGGACCGCATTCTGCAGGCCAGAAGCAGCACATAGCATAATCAGCAGCGGGTAGTCGGCACGCAGCTGAAACGGCGATTCGAATGCCGTGAAGTAGCCCAAATGCCCAAGTAAACCAGCGCCGGCAAGGAGCATCGCAGCGAAATACATGAGCCCCCTGAATTGGGGCTTGCGACCGTTGAGTATGGCCGCATCGGTGAAAAAGGACGCAATCATCACACCGAGCACAAAATAGAGCGGCACACTGAGCATACCGGCAGCCAAACGAAACTGCCGATTACCCGTCTCCATACCAGCCAAGGTGGCAAATCCCGTCACGTGCGTCACAAAGCGATCGCAGGCCATCAAGCCACCGGCATTAACACTGCCGGAAATGAAGGCCATCGCGACCCACTTACGGACTATCTTAGCCGGAAACCGCTCCGTAACCACCCGAGACCTCAAACCACGGCTGCCGCCCAAATCCGCCAGGGAACAATGGGGCGTCCAGCCGCGTTACACTTACTGAGTAATACCACTGAGGACATGGATCTGATCAAGAGCCTTACCGCTGCCGATCACAACCGATGTGAGCGGATTGTCAGCAATCATGATCGGCAGACCCGTCTCCTCGCGGAGAAGCACGTCGAGATTTTTGATCAGAGCGCCACCACCAGCAAGGACGATGCCCTTGTCGACGATATCAGCAGCTAATTCGGGCGGCGTCTGCTCGAGAGCAACGCGCACGGCCTCAACAATGATGTTGACTGGCTCAGCAATCGCCTCGCGAATCTCCTCCGACGTCACCTGGATGGTCTTTGGAATACCAGCCACCATGTCGCGGCCCTTGACATGCATCGACTCGATCACATCGCTAGGATAGGCATTACCAATGGCAATCTTGATCTCCTCAGCGGTGCGCTCACCGATGAGGAGGTTGTACTTACGCTTGATGTAGTTAATGATGGCCTCATCCATCTTGTCGCCCGCAACGCGGACCGACTTCGAGTAGACAATACCGGCCAAGGAGATCACAGCGACTTCCGTCGTGCCACCACCGATGTCGACAATCATGCTGCCGCTCGGCTCAGTCACCGGCAAGCCAGCACCAATCGCCGCCGCCATTGGCTCCTCGATCAGGAACACTTCACGCACGCCGGCGCTCTCGGCAGCTTCTTTAACCGCACGCTTCTCAACGTTGGTGATACCGTAGGGAACACAGACGATCACACGAGGCTTAACCATCGTGCGGCGATTGTGCGCCTTCTCGACGAAGTAACGGATCATCGCAGCCGTGATCTCAAAGTCAGCAATCACACCGTCCTTCAAGGGACGAATGGCGACAATGTCACCAGGGGTACGACCAAGCATCTCCTTCGCTTCCTTGCCAACGGCGAGGATACGCTTAGGGCCAGTCACGTTCTTATTGATGGCAACGACCGATGGCTCGTTCATCACAATGCCCACACCCTTGACGTAAACTAAGGTGTTGGCGGTCCCGAGGTCGATAGCTAAGTCGTTGGAGAATAAGCCAGCAAGCCAGTCAAAGATCATCTCGCCCTCATTCGTGGCAAAGTGTTCGCGCGTTGGTGAAGTGGAATCGCTACAAAGGAATCCCTATCACGCATGGTACACGGAGGCAACGATCAAGGAAACGCAAAAAAGCAATCCGGTCAAATACGGTGCTTCTTTTTCTTGCGCTGCTTACCTCGCGGCATCGGCTTGGCCACCGGGGTCAGTGGCGGTGGCTTGGGAGCACGCGTCTTAGTCGGCTTGGACACGTCACCTTGGCGCATAATAAGCAGATAATTGAATCCGCGTAAAAAATAATTACCAAGTGCCGCCGACCGATGCCAGTGATCGCGCTTCATAGTCCGATTGTGGCGCACCACCGCCACGATATCAACTGGTACAAAAAAGCGCCGCATGATCGCAAACAGCTCAAAGCCGATGGGGCAGAACGGATGGTCCTGACGCCACGAATCACTCACGTAAACACCGACATGCCCACCAGGTTTGAGGACGCGGTGGATCTCGGTGATCACCTCGGTCATCGCCTCGTAGTACCCTCCCCCGTCGGCGTCTAGCTCGCCAATGCACTCGGGCAATCCCGAGTACTTAAGATGCGTCGAGTACGGTGGATCGACAAAAACAAACTCGGCGCTGCCGTCTGCCACCGGTAGATGCCGCGCATCCGCCCGCACGATCGCGGCGCGCTGCGGTTGCAAGTCGAAGCCTAGCCCTTGGCGGCCAAGATCCTTACAGACATCGAGGGTTGTCCCACTGCCGCACATCGGATCGATGACCGTGTCGCCGTCTTTGGTGTAGCGCTTGAGCAGATTCCAAATGACCCAGGAAGGGGTGGCACCCTTGTAGTTCTTACTGCCCTGCATGCCCTCGCCATAGTGCTGCGAGGGGTACTCCCATAAAGTCGTGGTCTGGAGCTCTAATTTCGGCTTCTTATACATGAATGTTCTCCGCAATCGGCGCCGGCCAAATGGATTGCCATACGGGCGGCAGCGCTGCCACCACCTCGATCAGCTCCTTAGTGATGGGATGATGAAACGCTAAGGCCCTAGCATGCAGGGCAATTTGTCCCTCCCATGGAACTGACGCCCCGTACTTTACGTCGCCGTATATGGGCATGCCAGCGTCGGCTAGCTGTACCCGAATCTGATGGCTCCTACCCGTCTTGGGAGCCACGGCCACAAGTGTCAGCCCGCCGTGGCGCGCAATGACCCGGAATGCCAACTCGCAACTCTTAGACCCCGCAGTGCCGGCCTGGACCATGGTGGTGACGTTGCGGTCCCGGTCCTTGAGGAGCGCCCCGGTGAGGACCCCGCTCGGACCAGGCGGCGTGCCTTCGACAATGGCGAGGTAGGTCTTGCCAATGTCACGCCCACGCATCTGTGCCGAAAGGCGAGAGGCCGCCTTGCTACTAAGAGCAAACATCACCGCACCTGAGACCGGACGATCGAGCGAGTGTAAGGGCGCCACATACCCCTTCTTACCCGGAGCCTGCCGACTGGCGTGAAACTCCCGCACCAATGCTAAGAGCGTATCGTCACCACTGTCGTCGCCCAAGGTCAGTAGGCGCGCCGGTTTATTGACCACCAGACAGTGGCTGTCTTGCCATAGCACCTGCGAACTGATCCACTTAACTGTTGGTAAAGACATTATTACGTAATGATTAAAGATGGTTACTGGAATACATCCTAACGCTCGCCCAAAGCCGCGCCAAGCACTGCTATCACGGGCAGTTGGATCAAATCACCAACAATTAAGTAGACCAGCTAAAGAGAGTTTACCGTTGAACCAACGCCTCAGGGTTGGCTACACTCGATCACCATTTGCGTCCCTGATATTAACAGGTTGACCGACTCTGGAGTACGAAATGCGACCGACGCGACTATTTGACCTCATCGAACGCCAAGCCGCCGCGCTGCCACTCGACGATGCCCTCGCTGCCAAAGTTGGTGATTCTTGGCGGCGTTATTCCAGTCAAGAAGTTGTCGATACCGCGCGGAACGTAGGCTTAGGTTTGCTCACCCGTCATCAGATTGCCAAGGGTGAGCGCATCGCCCTCATCTCAATGAATCGACCGGAGTGGGTGTTCAGTGACATTGCCATCGCGCAACTCGGTGCGGTATCGGTGCCACTTTACCCATCTGCTACAGCCAAAGACTACGCATACATTCTAGGTCATTCAGAGGCCACTGTCGCATTGGTCTCGACCACTGAGATCGCGCAGAAGTTGAACAGCGTGCGGGGGAGCCTCCCGAACCTAAAGGCCGTCTATACTTTCGATACCGCTCCTGGCATCACTGATACGATGCCGTTTTCAGAGCTGCTCACAGCTGGCCAAAATGCAACACCGGAGCTTGCAGCCGCACTGCAGGCGCGCCGTGACTCTGTAACGCCGCAAGACCTGGCTTCCATCATTTATACTTCTGGCACCACAGGCACACCCAAGGGCGTCATGCTGAGTCACCAAAATATACTCAGCAATGTCCTGACCGTTCTGGACGTCGTGAACATCAACCATCTGAAGCGGGCTCTGAGCTTTCTGCCATTGTCCCATGTATTTGAGCGATTGGCATGTTACGCGTACCAGTATATGGGTACGTCGATTTATTTTGCTGAAAGCGTCGAAACGATCGTCAAGAATTTGCCTGAAGTCAAACCTCATGTGATGGCGACCGTGCCTAGACTACTTGAGAAAGTTTACGAGGCCATCGTCAACAAGGGGCACGAACTTACGGGTTTTAAAAGGGTGTTATTTGACTGGTCACTCAAGCTAGGTTTGACATACGACCCCGATCACCCTGCTGACCTAAAAACAAAATTACAATTAGCCGTCGCTAGAAAACTAGTGTTTAGCAAGTGGAAAGCTGCACTGGGCGGCGAGCTAGATGTCATTTTGATTGGCGGCTCTGCTCTGCAGCCACGACTGGCAAGGGTTTTCTGGGCGGCAGGCATTCAAGTGCTAGAGGGCTACGGACTGACCGAAACCTCACCGGTGATCGCTTTCAACTCATTTACCGAGCATCGCGTGGGATCTGTCGGTAAACCACTGCCAAATTTGCAACTCAAAATCATCCAAGAGGAGGGCTACCGCGCGGGCGAGGGTGAAATCCTCGTTAAAGGACCATCCGTCATGATTGGGTACTTTAAAAATCCAGAGGCAACCGCCCAAGCTGTGGACGCGGATGGTTGGTTTCACACTGGCGATATCGGTGTATTAGATGATGGCTATTTGCGTATCACGGACCGCAAGAAGGAAATCTTTAAGACCTCCGGCGGTAAATACATTGCTCCGCTCGCCATCGAAAACAAACTGCGCGAATCACCTCTCGTCGCTCAGGTGATTGTCGTAGGAGAAAATCAGAAATTCCCGTCTGCGATCATCCTCCCTGAGTTCGACAACCTGCGTAAATGGTACGCAGCCCAGGGAAAGACCGTCACCAGTAACGCCGAGCTCATCGCACTGCCCGAGACCAATGCCCTCCTAAAGGAAGTCGTTGAGAACTCCAACGTCAACTTCGGTCAGTGGGAGAAAATCAAGCAGTTTCGGCTCGTATCTGATGAATGGTCGATAGCCGGGGGCGAATTAACCCCCAAGCTGAGTATCAAACGCAAGGTCGTCATCAACAAGTATAAAGATCTTATCGACGGCATTTACAGCGGCAGCAAATCTTAACTAGCGGTAGCTAACTTCGGATTTGCTACAAGTCATCCCAAACCGGTAGCCGTCGATATCGTAGATCGCTGACATGGGGAAATCTCCCGACTCTGGCCAGAGAGACAGCGACAAACCAGTTAATTGGTCGGCGCCGAACAGCTTGGCGTCGATGTAATTAGTCTTAAATGTTTCGCCGCCAGATGGTGGGATAAAAGTCCCTTGGACCTGAGCCGTATAAGTTTTGCTGCGTTTTCCTGACGCGCTCACCGATAAACTAACTTGGCCGCCGATAGCATAACCGCCAGGTGTCAGGCCTACTCCAAGCAGCACGCCTTCCATCCGGCCTTTAAATTCATGGCTATCAAAAGGATCACAGTGCAATGTGATCACGGGCATATCCGGTGTGTTGATGTGCCCAACGACGCCGCCACGTGACGCCGCCTTGACTCCGGACAAGTGCGCGCTCGCGCAGGACGAAAGGAGCAGGGATAAGCCGACTAATCTGATCGCTACAGCAACGAAATTCATAAATAAAAACTCATCTCAAAGGGGAATTGGTACAACTTGGATTTTTGGCAAGGAATCAGAGCAACGCTACTGTCACTTTGGCAAGAGCTCGTGGTAGCTGATATTGGCTACCGAGCTCAGTGTGTCGCCCGTCGATACTTTGCCCGTCACGGTAAGTTTATTTAGTGTTGCAGCCGTTGGTGTACCAACCAGGATGAAAGGCTCGGTGACCCAGTAGTAGCGGTTGGGCATATCTTGACGCGGCGCGAATTCTTCAATTTTGAGATTACGTACGCCGGCAGGGTTTTCCAGGGTTGCGGTCGCGTCTGCAGCCTTCATAAAGACGGGTATGGTTCCCAGCGTTGCCGCAGCCCGCACTAACTCGTCGGCGTTGGAGGTGACGCGCACCAACTTCGCATCGCCCGTGACTTGCTCAAGGTAGGCTCTAGGATTGACGGCAGATCCAGCATTGTAGCCTACAAATAAGGCAAACATGCTGACTCCTGGGATGCTGCGCAGGCGTTGGGCTGCGGTCAGACCAGATTGTTTTGGGTCGCCTTGACCAGTGGTAGGCGAGCCGTCAGAGATGAAGTAAACAATCTTGTCACCAGGGATATTGGCAAGTTGATCGGCAGCCGTGTTTAGTGCCGCGTGATAATTGGTCAGCTGTGCCGTGCCTGTTTCAGAACCACAAAAGGTTGCTGGGTTGAGACTATTAGCGACGGCGTCAAGCTCACCAACAGGAATCTTAACTTCCGATTGGGTGGCAAACCTGACCACACCAGCCTTAATCGTGGTGTTAAGCATCGCCTGGTATTTTTTGACGATGAGGTCTGCAGCGCGCAGACGTCCACAGGAGCCGTTGGTGGTCTTATCGTTCGGTCCTTCGCCAGCGGTGCCTTCCATCGATCCTGACCGATCGATGACGAACAAAATGGTGATTTCACCGCTTGGTTTAGCTTCGGGACAAAATTCTCCAGCCACACGCACTGTGGTGCCGGCCTTGGCGTAAAACTCGTTCGGAAATTGCCCAGCATCTTGGCCATCTTTACGGCAAGCAAGCCATAGCACGCCAGCGGAGTCGTTCAGAATCTTTTGGCCAAGTGTAGGGTTGGAACCCGACCCTGTCGAGGCATCGGTGTTGATGCGTGGACCACCGCCGATACCAGGTAGACCGGGGATACCCGGGATACCGGGAAGTCCGGGAATGTTTGGGATACCGGGAATACCGGGAAATCCCGGGGTCGTGCCGCCCGGGGTGGTTCCCGGTGCACCGCTGGTGCCTGGCGCTCCGCCGTTACCGGTGGAGGCGTCAGTATAATAGTTGGGCGCGGCGCCCGTCGAAAAGATCGCGTCGACTTGGCTTCGCACTTCAGAACCGACCCAACCGGGTTGTGAAACTTCAGGCGACACTGGCGTTCCGAAAGGAATGGGATCACCTTTAGCATCGTATTGCGGCGTCGGTGTGCCGCTACCATTTTGACTACTCGGACCAGCTTCTTCGCGAACAGCACGGTACTGTTCACCACCAAACTGGGTCTTGTTACAAGCAAAGTTCACCAGCGACATTAGGGACGCTATCCACAGGACAGACGACTTGCGCGGGACAGGAGCATTGATCTTCAACATAATCGCACCTCAGCAAGAGAGAACCCACGTTGGGACATTGTGCAAGAAGCGTGCACAGCGTCTACTCCCGTGGAATCAGGGGTTTAGCGAGACCTGTGGTAAAACTTTAGGCAATTTGGCATAGGTAGCGAGAATTTTTGCAGCCAAGGTAGCTCGGAAATTGCCGCTAATTATAAACAAAAATATTTTTAATCCGCTGGCGTGCGAGGTCTACGATGGGCAATCCTCGCTGGATCTCACTAGCCGCATCCTCCACCTTGACGAAGCGATCATAGCCGTAGACAAACCATCAGGGATGCCGACGCATCCGGGCCCAGGTGCCGATGATGTGCTTAGCCTCATGGCTGCAGCCCGTAACTACCTGGGCGCCTGGGTTTATCCCGTCCATCGCCTGGACAGAGCGACATCCGGTGTGGTGGTCATGGCACGGACTAAGGAGGTGGCTGGTCTACTTGCTGCCGCTTTTGCAGATCGCCAAGTCAGTAAAATTTACCACGCCGTAGTGCGCGGCTGGGTCGCAGATGACCTGCTCATTGATCGTCCCCTGGAGCGCCTGCATGACGACACCGAACAGTCGGCCTGCACCCACGTGAAGACGCTGACTCGCTACAGCGCGGATTGGGCCGTAAGGCCCTACCCTACCGCACGTTATAGCTACCTTGAACTTCGTCCCGAAACTGGCAGAACGCATCAACTCAGGCGTCATCTCGCTGGCATCTCTCATCCCATCCTCGGTGATACCAAATACGGTGACGGCGCTCACAATACGGCGTTTAGGGAGCACTGCGGCAGTCAGAGGCTTCTTTTGCACGCAGTACAGTTAGAGTTTAGGCATCCCATTAGTGGTTCATTGATGGTGGTGCGTAGTCGCTCTGATTTGGTAGGCGAGGGATGATCGCGTGGCTTACACCCTGGTTACAAACTCAGGGCCTGAAACTCACCTCGAGCGATGTCCAAGTTGAACTGCAAACGGCGGACGGCACTACAGTGCCATCGCTATATATGTAGAGAATACATGCAGTATTACCGTTGCCACTCAAGGTGGCTAGATGCCGTCCATAGTTAGGTCGGTAACCAACGGGTAACGTAAAAGCGGCCTGATTAAGAGTACCATTTTTGATGAGGCCTTTGAGGTGCACTACACCAAACTTGTCCTTGTAGTAACCAGCAGGTTCCCACGTGCCACCGTAGTTTACCCAGCTGTTTTGGAATGTGGGAGTGTTCCAATCCTCAATCGCGATACTACCACTCACATTGATGTTGCCTGTTACGTCGAGAGCGGCTGTAGGTGCCACTGATCCAATACCGACGTTGTCCGTTGAAATCGTAACAAGACGCATTCAACTAGCTTCGCCAGTAGAATTCTCACCGAGGTCAGGCTGCGAATTGATTAAAATCAAGGCGAAATACCATCCAAGGCATGAATTGAACACTCAGTAAAGAATGTATATATTGCTATCTATTACCTTATGTGGTAATAGATAACATAGTCTATGTACTCGAGGAAATTTTGGCCAAAATCCGTCGCAATGGTTACATTTTCATCACATGGAAGGGCGATCATTCTCCAAGGCACGTACACGTCTTTAAGAATGGGCGCGAAATTCTGAAGTGGGACTTGGAAAATAATCTCGTCATGAGCGGAAAAATTACTTGTAAATTACTGAAAATCATCCAATCCCTGGTTAGAGAGGGTGAGCTTTGAAAATCAAATTTGTTACCTTAAATAACCGCAAAAAGGCGATAGAGATTGAGACCATTAAGGGTAAGTTTTCGTTGCCGTTTTCACGCCTAGAGTTGCGCCCTTCGGCAAAGAACAGAATTGCCCAGATCTTTATCGATAAGGAGCTTGGATCGCGCGCCGTAACCTATGTGATGACATCGGGAAAAGAGGCTTCGGTGCATTTAGATGCATTTCTCGACTACAACAAGGATCCTGACTTTGTTCGTGCCGCGGCGTTATACCAGCTGACTATTGCTGCAATGGGACTGATGAGTAAATCAAGTTTAAGCAAACATGAAGTTGTTAGACGCCTTAAGACCTCTCCAAGCCAACTTGCCCGACTTCTTGATCCAGCAAATAAGAGCAAGTCGGTCGATGAAATGTTGCGACTGATGTCGGTCCTTGGCTATCGAGTGGAATGGCATATTGTTAAGGAAGTGGCCTAATTATCTGTTAAAAATTCTCAAGATTTTTGGTGTCTCCTCAGTTCGCGCCCAATTCATCCGCAAACATTATGCCGTGATCATGCGGACCGCGCCAAGGGCATTAGACTAGAATGGCGCGTTTATGTTCCTTTTCAACCGATGAGAGCCCGGGGTCGGGCACTGGCGCTAAGCTAATGAAAACCATAGATCTTACCCGCTGCAGTAACCTCGATATAAACAGGAGCACTGCCGTCACCAAAGATCTGCGCGATCTCAGCACTCGTGGCAACAATCGTTATTTGCAAGACGCCTTGGTTAGGTGTCACACCCGCATAGGTAAAAGCACGTGCAAGCTGGCTACCGCCCGTCGCAGCAGTCCAAAACCGCGCTTCGACATCGACTGGCCCGTCGACGGGAGCACCATTGGCGGTCGTTAGGCGCGCTGCATAGCTGAGCGAATAATTTTCGGCCTGAGCGGCAGCGGCTGGCATTAGAAAAAGCACGCCCAGTAGGCCAACAAGTGCCCGTTTAAAATGCTTAGGCGGTTTGAAAATTTTAAGGTTCAATCTGACCAGTTCCCCCCGCATGAGCTGGTTTAGCCATCGGTCATGCCGTAGCCGTGGCCTCAGCCCGAAAACTTCAGGGAAGCATCGGTAATTTATGGGGAAACTTGAGAAACAAGAACTTAACCCCTAACGACCCGATTTCACTTACAAAAGCAGACCACCGTAAGGTGCATTTGCGGCGCCCCGAAGCTGTGTCAAATTAGTAGTCACAGAGTTTTGTAGGAGCATGCGATGTACCAATTTATCCAAGCAAGCCAGGTAGGGTCGACTTTTGAGATTGTTCTCAATCGCCCAGATAAACGAAATGCTATCTCACTGGAACTCTGGCACGAGCTGGACGCAGCCTTGAAGGAAGCCAATCGCGCCTCTGGGGTGCGCTGTATCGTCATGAGGGGTGAGGGCAAAGGATTCTCTGCGGGCATTGATCTCAGTACCCTGACACAACTAGGTGACGGATACGGTGCCGACTGGCTGAGCAAAATGCGTCTGATTACCGCCGACATTCAAGCTGTGGTTAATCGCCTCGAACGATCCGAGTTGCCGACCATAGCTTTATTGCACGGGTTTTGCCTGGGCATGGGCATGGAACTGGCACTCGCCTGTGACTTTCGCATTGGAACCTCCGATCTCAAGATGGGGCTACCGGAGGTGCACCTCGGGATCATCCCAGATGTCGGTGGCACCACGCGTCTGGTCAAACTCGTCGGTGCGGCTCGGGCCAAAGAAATCATTATGACTGGGCGGCAACTTGATGCGGCATATCTGGAACGAGTCGGCATCCTGAACCAAGTCGTCGAGCCAGCCCAGCTCACAGACGCCGGTAAGGCTATGGAATCAGAACTGAGCAAGGGCGCACCACTAGCTATAGGTATGGCCAAACGTGTCATTGATGGGATGATCGATCAAGACCGCGGTTTAAGTCTTGAGGCCTGGGCTCAGGCGGCACTGTTTCAGACTGCCGACTTTCGTGAAGCAGCAGCCGCAATGAGCGAAAGGCGGCCTCCGCGATTTAGCGGCAAGTGACTCTGTGAGCCGCACTCACGACGGCTGGTGGCTACAAATCTAGACTCACGCTCGATTCTGCTAGAGGACGACGGCGATTCGACGCTAATTGTCCATAGCGCCTCGTATTTTCCTCTTTGTACGTGGCGATTTGGGCCGCCCTCAACGCGGCCCATTGGGTGGGTTGGTTAGCGCTGCCGCTCATCATGACACTCGCCGCTAATCGCTGGATGGCGGTCGGAATTCTGTCGCACGACGCCTATCACTATACGTTTCATCCCAACAAAAAAGTGAATGATTTTTTTGGGCACCTAACGGCCCTGATGATCTTCAACGACTTTAACGACGCACGCCGCGCCCATCTGGCGCACCATCAGCATCTCTTTACTGAAGGAGATCTGGATGCTCGTGTTGCCCGCGAAATAGATCAACTCGGCATCAAGGGTTGGAAACTTTGGCTGATGGCTCCTGCATACATGTTTAAGTATATGGGCCGTATCCTCCAGATCTACGGCAATGCTCCCAAAGGCTTTTGGGGTGAATTACGTCAGTACAGTCTGCACCTAGTATTGCTACTTGGTCTCAGCGTCTTGGATTGGCGCATGTCAATGATCCACGTCGCCGTAGCTTACCTGGCCCTGACATTCCATCTAACGCGCAGCTTTTTAGAACATCTACACATGCCCATCGGCGTCAAGACGCGGAGCTACTTCGGTAGTAGTCACCTACTTAACTGGACCATCTACGCTCATAACATTGGCTTTCATGAGCTACATCACCGATATCCGGGCATCCCTTGGTACAATCTCCCGAGGGTTCACTATGCCGGTGTCATGTCCAGTGTGACTACAGCCAACGAAGGTAAAGCACACTCCAATGCAGGCGCAAGCGCGCCAGAAGAATACGTCGACGCTGTTTTTTTTGGTGAGCACAGTATTGTCGCTATAGCTCGCCGCTATCCTTTTTTCAACCTACCACAGGGTCTGCCACCGGTTGGTACTAAACATGCTTTTGAAAAAATCACATCGCCAAAAAAAGATCGTGTTGGGTTTGAGCCGCAGCAACATGGCGTACTGCATCATCTAGCTAGCTAAACCTAGCAGCGATGCACGCGCTCCCTACTAAAACGTTGTTATAGTCGACCATAACTCTGGTTATTTATCTCCATATAGTTAGTAGTTACCATAGGGCAGACACCAAACAATAAACCAAAATTCTGGAGTTTCTGCCACATGCGACCGATCCCCTAATCGGGAGGCCTTAAACGTCCGTGGCACCTAGCTCCAACAACAGTCAGGAAGATCAACTCCAGTCGCAGGTCGATGTTTGGAGCAATAAGTTTTTGGCATCAGTTTCGCCGCGCATTCTACAATTGTGCGCAGCAATTATGCTACTAGCATCGATTCAGATCTTTCTGTTTACAGAAACACTAGAGCGCTTTCCTCTCGCAGCAACGTATTTTTTACTATCTATCATGTGTGGATTTTGCCTCCGTTTTACTTAAACGAGGCAATCTTAAGCTCGTACATTTATTCACCGCTATTAGTCAATTATTGCTGATTGGACACGCCATATCTTTTCTAGTCGTTTCTTACGGAGTTGATTCGGTCGAATCAAAGATGATTATTGCCGGAATCTACACGGCCATAGGACCTACTATCGTATTTATCGCACCTACTTCAAATAAGAACGCCATACTTTTGGCAGCTGAACACATCATCTTAGGGATGATTGGTTGGGGTCACCAACATCCAGCACTAGAAGACTTCAATTGGTTTTCCCTATTGACGATTTTTGATAGCTTGGGACTCGCCCTAAATGTTTTCTTTTACAAATATCTGATCCAATTCTCTCCCCTTGACAGCCGATCTAAAGAGTTGCAGCTGCAAAATGAGCGTTTGCGCTTAGAAGCCATAGAAACTCAAATGCATATTGCCCAGCGAGTGCAGGACTCTCTATCACCAGCGCTCAAGGTTTTGCATTGGAATGATGCCGAGGTGCACTTTTACCACGAACAACAGGACATACTCGGTGGTGACTGGATGGGTGCGCGCATTTTACCCTCAGGGGAACTGGTGTTGGTCGTTGCTGATGTGACCGGCAAAGGCATCGCCGCTGCCATGGTCGCTCAGGCAATCAATACGCTGTGGGCCGAGGCCAAAGCAGCCAGCTTCTTTGCGGCAGAAGACTGGCTGCGAAGCGTTAATCGCACGCTTTATGATATGGGAGAAAAGGTGCCGCATACGGCCACGGTAGGTTTGGCTGTAGTTGGCCGCGATCAGCTCACTTACTACTCGTGTGGGCATACGCCAATATTCATCGGCCAAGCACAGCGCACTCAAAATGTCCGCTATCGCCCCGTGATTGCCCCTGGTCAAGTGCTCGGCTTAAGCGGCGACATCTCATTCAATCCGCGGCGCATAAACTTTGCACCTGGAGCGCCTACACCGTCGATCCTACTTGGCTCCGACGGCGTGTTTGCCCGAGGCAGCAGAACCTCATCGAAGAAAATCAGCGCGATACTGAACGGCATCGAGCACGAACGACTGGCCCCTGAAGCGCCTAGCGAAGCTGAAGATGACCGACTACTGATATGGGTCCGTCCTGCGTCCCAGGCAGGATTAGGTACTCTCAGCGCCTAGGCAGCTTTGATTACTCGCTTTGCTCCAACACTTGGATAAATGCATCAGCAATACGCTGCTGACCTCGGGCCGAGGGGTGAATGCAATCAACCGTCGAAACGTCCTCCGGTTCAAGAGTGACACCGTCCAAGGTATCTACGACGAAGACATTCGGAAACTCATCGGCAAGTGCTAAGATAGCCTCGTTACTCGCAACGATGTCACGTGAGATCTCAGCGCGTCTCTCGTCGGATGCTTTCAAGAAGAACGGCGCGAGCCAATGAGTCAATTGGCAAAGCCTACGCCCGCGACCTAGTTTATAGAGCCATTCAAGGTCAGGTATCATACCAACAAAGATTTTGGGCTTTTTCTCACCGCGCGACAGACGTTCGACAACCCAGCGCACATCAGGAGCAACGCGGTGCCCTAGCCCCCAGCCGTAGTCGTTGGCGCCGATCTCGATAGTCACGTAATCTGGTTTGAGATTTTCGGCAAGGACCGCCTGCGCCTTCAGGATCGCACTCACTGCCCCTGGTATGGCGAGTGAGTAGACGGCGTCGACACGGTCACCTAGCGCTTTGACAAAGGTCCGCTCAAGTTTCCGACCAACAGCCCATGAGTAGTCACTAAACACGACTCCTGTTACGGCATTGGTACCGGATGTGATGGAATCACCAAGTGCTACGTAGGTCGCTCCCCGGGCTTGGACCGTCCATGCCAACAGTAAAGTAACGAATGCGACTTGCCTCATGAGTGATCTCCGAATCCGAATTGGTGACAAACAGCTAGTGTCTGGCTGATTTGCCGCGGAGCTTAGTCGGCGGACCGTTGGACGACAAGTGCTATCTGCCGTCCAAGTAAACTAATCCTGCGTAAGCGCAGCCCTACCTACCCCTGCGGCAGCAGTCGTGAGCTCTGCAACTCAATGAAAACTTGCAACAAATTCTGGATCGCATCATGATGGAATTCCAATGGAGATTCAGAGAGATGCGCCAACGCAGTTTAGCATCTTATTGGTTTGTCCCCGCAACGCAGCTAAAGGGTATCGCGCACACCTTGCTTGCGGCACTGGGCGCCCATGGCGTCTGCATAGCTGCCGGCGGTCTTGGTGTTGCGGCCCTCGTGTCAAGCGCTCTGACGGGAGCCGTCTCGACGAAGTTTATCGGCTTAGCGTTCTTGGTTGTATTTTCCAGCTATCGCATCGACTACCTGACGGAACGCCTGGAGACGCAGCGATTGCTGAATGTCATGGTTACTTTGGGCAGTTTTCTTGCGGCCTTTATTGTTTTACTGCAGACATCAAGAGCTGCTGCTTTATATGCAACCCTGTTCCCTGTCGCGACTTTTTTCTATGCACGACCTTTGTTACCCATCTGGTCAAAGGCCATAAAAGACTTGCCCTTGTTCAAGGCGATCTTCACCGCAGTATGTTGGGCGGGACTCGTACCTTTTGGCATGTTCTACTTCAATACTTGGAATGTCGAGACCGGTCTTTGGTTGGGTGGTTTTATCTTCCTGCGCATGTTTATTAATGCCGTGGCCTGCGATTTTAAAGACATGGAGGCCGACGCCCGCCGCGGTACGCTTACATTTCCGTTATGGCTGGGCGAAAGCCAAACTATCCGCCTACTGCAGGTCATGAACGTCGCTGCGTCTTCAGTCATTGCGCTAGTCGTTGTCTGCGACCTGGCACCAAGGTCATTCCTCTGGCTCTGTCTAAGTGCTGTCTGGCCGACGGCTTACCTTTGGGCGATCAAACGCAGATCAGTTGGACCGGTTGGACCAGTTGGCTTACATGGATCGCATGGATCGCATGGATCAGGCGATCTGATATTTCTCTCTGCAACGGTGGTCGATGTTGAGTTTCTATTTTGGATTCCCCTACTAGCCATAGCTACTTGATACATCTGATAGGCCCGATCGCGTACCCGTGCCACATCAAGCTCTGAAAGACCCTGGGTCTCAATGGGGTCAAGCGCCCTGATCCGGACCGTCGATGGTCGAAAGAAATACGACGCACCGGCGTTGGCCTCTGGGGGGATTTCGAAAAGTAGCGGAACGACCGGGTATTTAAGGCGAACCGCGAGGTGAAATACGCCTTTGTTAAAAGGCGCCACGCCACCGCCAGTGAAACGGCTCCCTTCGGGCGATGCGATCACTGATTCTGCTGTGCGCATTAACTCTCGCTCCGCGTGTCTGAAGCATCCGACACGTGCTTCATGTCGATACTGCGGTGGCACTAGAAAAGCACCAATCGAACGAGCTGCCCACATCATCGGTGCATGCTTAGGTCTTTCGGTCGAAAAAAAGCTGCGCAGATGGGGTAGATTCAATGCGGCAATAACAAAAATATCGAGGTTTGAGTGATGGTTGAAAAGATAAAATGCCGGCCCTCGGTGCCAGATATAACCATCTATTTCCACACGAATACCGTACACCCGCAAGGCTAGGTTAACCAGAGGACGCATTATAAAGCGCCGACTGAAATCCATGCTGCGACCGAACGTAAGTACATAAGCTGCAGTGGACAAAGCAGTGCCAATGCCAAAAAGCCCAATTCCGATAACAAATGGAACTACGCCTTTTTGCATATCACTGCCTGCATTGCCAGACGCCGCTTATGCAACGCTGCGAATAGAGGAAACGTCAAGGCCTGCGCAGCGAAATAAGAGGGCAGATGATTACGGATGTCAAAACCCTGTCCTTTGTTTAATTTAAACGCTGCCCCCATATAAAAGTAGAAAAAGGGCGGGAATGATCCCCACGGGAGGGATTCGACAATGCGGAGACCACTCTTCTCCAGTAAGCCGTGCAAGCTGCGACGGTCAAAAAGCACCGTATGCTGCGGCGCCTGTACGCCAGGCCAATGTTTGCCAAAGAGCTTGAAACTGAGACTACCGAGATCAGGCACTTCAAGCACGAGCACACCATCATCTGCCAAGTGGTCACGGGCCATCGTCAAAGACCGGACAGGATCGTAGCAGTGCTCGAGGAAGTGCCACATCGTAACGACATCAAAAGTCGCGTCGCCAAAATCCTGTTCGTAAAAAAGTCCCAGCCGAAAATCGATGCCTTCAAGATCTGTCACTTGGCGCATATCTTTGAAGTCGACACCGGTGACGGTCGCGCCATAGCGCTCGCGGATGTGCTTAAGAAAAGTACCGCGGGCACAACCAACATCGAGGACGTGGCTTGCGCTACCGAGCCGTGCATGCCGCCTAACGAGCTCAGCTTTCCGCCGATCGTGACCAGACAATGCCCAATTAACAACGGGTGTAAGCGCGCCAAAGTCTAGCTTCTTCTGATGAGATAAATAGGCGTCGTCGTAAAAATCCTGGACCTTCGCCATAGTCAAGCGCGGACTTTGATAAACCAAACTGCAGTCGGCACATTGGACATACGAGAAAGTACCAGGACGCCCGGTGTAATCATCGACGGCTTGCATATAGGGGACGGCACGCTGGGATTCACAGCTGTAGCATTTTACGTCGCTCTCGAAGTCCAAAAGTACACCCCCTCCGCAAGGAATAGCGCATGCCGCAATACATGCGCGCCACGAGTAGCATCATGACCGAGCCAAATGGCGTCATGCAAGATCTCGTTTATAAAAACTGCAAAAATCATCGATCCGATAACGGATAAGCGAACGCTACCAGCGCCTATGCAAACGAGCCAAGGATACTTAAGAAGTATGAGCCAGATGCGATGTGGCGAACGTATGCGATAACATACCCCGAGCATCATATTGAGAACGACCCATGATACCATTGCTTGCGCCGGCAGCATCATACTTACAGCTACAACGAGAGCGAAGTAACTAGCGATTAAACCGGGAATATAATTAGAGCGACAAAGCGTGCGCTGTGGATGATCCCGACGGTCTATAGCTAGCGAGGCCAGATCGTCCAGCAGCCGTAATGAAAGACCCATAAACCAAATCAGCGCAAAAGCACTCAAGTAGTCACAGTTACGATCAATTGCGGCAACAGCACTGAGAAGATAGAGACTAAAGAGTAAATATTTTACCCCGTAGCGCTCACGAATCCAGCTCACCAAGTCGCACATGAACAATACCACGGTCGCCATCCACTTCGATGTCGGTGCCGTCGGCAATGAGGTCGGTCGCATGGCTAACTCCGATTACGGCGGGAATGCCGTATTCCCGTGCAATGATGGCGCCGTGCGATAGCAGACCGCCGCGCTCTACAACTAGGCCCTTAATCATAGGCATGTAAGGAGCCCAACCGGGATCAGTCTGACTGGTGACGACAACGCTCCGTGCTCCTGAAATCTCCCTGACTCGGTTAGTCACCACGGCGCTACCCGACGTACGTCCGCCTGAGGCTGGAGTACCCGCGAATTGGCTAACTTGCCCACCGGTAAGGGGGCTTATCTCGAACACTGGTTCAAAGCGCGCGCCCTGGGCCAATACGAAATGACCAGGCGGAATAATCGAAGATGCCGCACTGAAATCAGCCCGCCGACCCGCCACATCCACCGATCGCCCTGCAGTAACCAAGGTAGCTAGTTCGTCGTGATTTAGAAAATAGACATCATCTGCCTCCGAAATCAAATCACGCGCCTTAAGTGCTGCCCCGAGCTTTACCAAATGGGCACCAAATCGTTTGTACAGCCGGGCCTGCTGGAATCTGGCACGTTCACGAAGGGATACGGCCTTTCGCGTTGCGCGCACAAAATAGCGGAGCACGTTGCGTCGTACGAGACCCAGGGACTCCAGACGCTGCCAAGCGCGAGCGAATATCTCGCTTTGCCGTTTTTCAAGATGCTCCGGGTTTTCAAGATTCGCAGACAAATAGGCACGGATCATGTTCGTAACGTCTTCCGCCGTAAGACTAGGAGATGTCAACATCAACTCCTCTGAGCAACGGAATCCATAGTCTCTAACGAATTGCTCAATCCTAGTCCTCATCTCTGGCGAGTCGATTGGCAGACCGCGGCGCACCTGCTCAGCAAGTGCCCAGATTTGTTTCCCGGGTCTTGCACTGACCAAATCTGGAATTCCAGCAAGAAGGTCAGCTTGAAGCTCCGCTAGATGCCACCTTTTGAGCAGATAACTGACAATTGCCGAGTCGACCATGGTACAAAGGTCGCCTACCGAAATCAGCCACCACTTGTTGAATCGAATATCAAGAAAATCAAGGACCGGCCAACTAGCGACCGCGCCATCTGGAAGGTCTTTACGGCAATACGTGTCTGCAAGTCTCTCAAACCGCGCTACCCGCAGCGGCAACATCCACCAGGCAATGGTGGCAAGCACTGCGATTTTTAGCGCCGTAAACAGGTCAGCCCCCTGCTCTTCGACACGTGCCTCAGCACGGACGTCGGGACTTACGCCCATAAACTGATCAAAGGCGGTACATACCGCTTTTGCAAACGGCAATTCCGTACAGAGATTATAAATATTAGTCAGATTGAAATATAAGCGAGCTCCATGTAGGCCGACAACATCATGAAGCACGTGATCTTTAGCCTGGACGCGATCGCGTGGCATGCCAATTAAGAGAGCCATCTTACGAAAATAATGATAGTAGCCGGCGCGCACGATGGAGAATTGCAGAGGAGGAGCGGGACTCGGGTAGTTTTCCGCTATGTTAGCGTTGCTCCAGACCACCGGGGTGTTGGTCGTGATGGGCCGCGACTGCACAATCCACGGTCGACCCTGCGCATCTATAATCCATTCAACATCGCGCGGGCCGTCTTGGCCAATGATGCGTAGTAAATCGATCACCTGATTAATCTTATCGATCGCAATCGTTAGCGAACCATCCAACACTTTGATGCCGTGCTGCGTGTGAAAGGCGACTCTGGTAGGGGTAGCGCTGCCGTCAACGAGTTTGGCATTATCTCCGGCCACAGACTCGATCAACATCCACTCAGATGAATCACCGTCGTAAGGTAAAGCCACAGGTGAGCTGGTAAATGCCACTCCGGCGGCAAGTGGCGGTATATAGGCTTGCACGATGATGCCTAGGCCGCCGAGCTGTCCATGAGTCCGCTGATACTCGATCGCTCGCGCCGTTTTTAGACTTTCGCGGCAAGTGTAGATCGCCGCCAAAACGGAGTCGATATCATTAGGGCTTCGGTGCGACGACAAAATGCCGGCAAAAGAGGCGGTAGTCGAATCCTCGCCACAGGCCGAGCTACGGACAATAACCTCGTCACCTAGCGTTACAAGTTTGCGGCGGAGTTCACGAACTACAACCTTGCGGAGGCGGCCCGATGGCGAAAAAGCCGAGGGAAGAATAACTAGCCCATCTGGGACAGGTAGCCCGTTGGCAATCAAATGTGCTAGTCCTTGAGCCTTACCGCCGCTGGCGCTGCCGGCGCCCTTGAGCTTAGCGACATAAGGCGATGACTTAAGCCCGACCCTAACCAGAAATACATTAAAGACAACGTGCACGCAGTAACCGATGCTAAGTGCCGTCGCCCAGGCGAATCGGTCGAAGGGCACCGTTAGAGAGATGAATAAAAGTGCCGCAACTACTGAGTCTAGTTGGTCGAAAACCCTGAAAAAGACGCCGATTAATCCCTTGCCATTAGCACCGGCTGCAATATTCAGACGCCGTTTTATGAAGGAATTCGGTAGCTCGCCCAGCATGTAAGCAAGACCAGCGCCGAAGCCAAGCTCTGTCAATGTCACGAGGCCAGTCGGCCATCCGGCAGCAGCAAGCACCCCTGGCGCCAGGATGCCGACGACACAGAATGCCAAGGCCGTTGCAGGCGGCATGACGACCAGACCGGCAACCGTTTTATTGGGACCGAAGATGGGACGATCCCCGAGCAACCGACCACCGTCGAGGGGAAAAGCCAAGCGCTTAAAAGCAGGCATTCCTAGCCAAACGCTGTGAATGATACCAGCTGCGGCAAACATTAAAACGCAAGCGGAACCAATGGCAATACTTGAAATCATCGTTATTTTCCCGATAAAGTTGAGCCAGGATAACTGCCAGCTTCGGGGAGGTCAATGGTGGATACTGCGCCGCTCGTAGCGACTATGGGACGAGCTCTTCTTTACTTGTTCCTCGCTTCGGGTCTGACGGTCAGCGGTGTGTACGCCTCGATAGGAACATCATGGCCTGTGTGGTGCGTAGGACAGTTGATGCTGGCAGTCGCCTGCACGCAGTGGTTTTGCATCATGCACGAATGTGGCCACAAGACCTTTTCTGGCGGGCGAAGCTTCGACACTGTCGTCGGACACCTTGCCGGAGTCTTTTGTCTCATGCCGTTCGAAACTTGGAGGTTCGTCCATCATGGCCATCACCTTTGGACTGGATGGCGCGATCGTGATCCAACGACGCGCGGTATCCTACCCAGGCCGATCGGACGAACTGAACGGATGTTTTTCAATACCTGTTGGCGACTTTGGATTCCTGTGTTTGCCTTCGCATATCGAGCAACGATATTTTGGAATTTGAGGAAATTAATTCGCTACTACCCGAGACAGAAGCGAGCCTTTACCATAAATGTAGTCGCATTATTTATTATTTACACGATCGCAGCGCCATGGATGATTAAAATATTTAGCCTACCTTTGCTTCTTCACTTCGCGGTGATGGATCCGATTATGCTAAGCCAGCACAGCCACATTCCACAAAAACTTGCAGGTTCCGCAGCTGTTAAACCTATCGTAAAAGCGGAGCAAGGCGTCTATACGCGTTCGGTGCTTTTGCCACGCTTGCTATCGACCTGGGTATTTCTCGGATTCGATTTACACGGATTGCATCATGTGTACCCGTACACTCCAGGATACAGACTACATCGCTTGGATCAGGTTGCCGGAATAACAATGTCTTGGAGGCGCTGGATTAAAGAGGCCAAACGAGTTCCCGCAGATATCTTGATCTTTAAAAACTGGGATCAAACGAGAATTCGCATTTAAAGCCACTGCATCAAACCACCCAAAACTCTGATTTTATTCAAAAATCTATCCGCTCCCATGGACGCAATCTAAAGCCCGATTGATTGTTTATATCTTTATTTTTTATATTTTTAATAAAATAATGTTTACAATCATGATTTTTTTATTTATTAAATATTAAATAGACTGAGCCCTAATCGAGGTAAAACGCCATGATCCCTCGCTTAAAGACCATATCCGCGTTGACCGTCCTTGCAACCGTGCTCAGCTGTGGGTCGGTCGACAGCGCGACAACTAAGTCGTCGACTAGTGCTTTTAGTGGCGCTGGGTCGGGTCAGTCTGCCGGGATCGGTGGTCACTCCTGCGAGGAACAAGCAAGCTGGGGCAAGTGTTCCGAGTCATGGATGCACCCGGTCTGTAGCTACGCGTGTAGCGGCTCTAACGACCAATCAAATAACACATCGCATGACGCCCCGAGTTCCCAAGGTGCCTGGGTCGGTGGTCATTCGTGTGAGGAGCAAGCAAGCTGGGGCAAATGCTCCGAATCATGGATGCACCCAGTTTGCAGCTATGCCTGCGGTGGATCTGGTCTTGGATCAGGTCTGGTCTACTACTGGATACCGAGTGCGCCCCAACCAGAACAACCGCAGGTTGAGCAGCCGCAGCAGCCCCAGTATGCAGGGCAACCTCAGCCACCACTATACGGGACATCCACGCTTCCTTATCCCTATAACAACAACGGACTGATGATTCCGAATCTGAGTCCCTATGAATTGTTTTCAAACAATACGGGACTCCTGTATCCAAATGTTGGCGGCGGCAATTCGTTCCCGTATTCTAACTCCACCACAAATGGCGTCATGGGCACGGGTACCGGCCTCGTGACTCCGAATTGGAGTGGAAGCTATAGCTACTCCCCATACTGGAACGGTCAACGATCGCCGTGGAAATGATTAGGATCAGGGCGCTATCAACTCGCGGCCACTAAACCAAATGCGGCACCCTGTGGATCGTGACAGACGGCGATATCATGCCCTAAAGGCGAGGGGTAAATACCTACCACATCGCCTCCCAGGTGGCGCACCTGCGACGCTGCTGGTGCCAATTTGCTCACGCGAAAATAATTGAGCCAATGCGGATGACTGCAGAATGCATCCGACGACTCGGCACCGGTGATGCTCGACCCCACGAGTAAAGTTGTATGCTGGTCACAAAAGGCATACCAGCAGAAGGTGTGGCGCACGCCATTGACCGTGATGTTGAGTTGTTTACCATCTCCTCTCCTTCCCATAGGGCTCGGCAGTATAGTCTGAGCTCCGGTCGTCGTTTGGCCCATGATCACTGCAGTTATCGGTATGGTTACCGTATAAAGCGTGCCGGTATAAGTGACAGACTGAGCTGGCGGCACGGACGGGATGATGTAACACACACATGTCACCCGGCGACAGACAAGCTACTGAGGCTCATGTCCCTTCCCCATCCTCAAACCTCGTGATCAAACCTCAGGCATGTCAAATGCCGCTTCCCAATCATGCGCCTACCAAAGGCGACGCCCCGAGCTTACTCCCTGCTATCAAATAATTGCAGACCATTTAAACACATTCACCTGCGAGCGCGAAGCTGAGCAGCGGCCCTTACCCGATTATGTACTCAAAGAGTCCGAGGCTTATCTCAAATGCGGTATTCTGGCACACGAATTCATACGCCTTAAATGCACGACATGCTGTGACGAAAAGGTTGTCGCATTTAGTTGTAAAAAACGCGGTTTCTGCCCAAGCTGCTGTGCCAAACGCATGGCTGAGGCTGCCACTCATCTGAAACAAAATGTACTACCTCTCGTATCATATCGTCAATTCGTCGTGTCATTCCCAGTCCCGCTTCGTTACTGGCTGCACACGAATAAGCGCTTTGCGTCCGAGATCTTTGGTCTCGTTACCAAAGAGATTCACCGCTACTACCTGCATAAAGCTCATGATGCTGGCATCGTCGATGCAACGCCGGGGACTATCTGTTTCACTCAGCGTTGGGGGGGTCGGCGCTAAACTTAAAACCTCACCTCCACTTACTCTGCATCGATGGTGTTTATACGAGATATGGCGACGTCGCACGCTTTCGCAATTTGGAGTCCATTAGCGATGAAGAAGTCGAGAGTCTAGTTGACAGTATCGCTAATCGTGTCCGTAGTCGGTGCATCAAACGAGGCTACTTGGGTAAAGACGGCGACATAGTTCTAAACCCCGCACTCGATCCATTGTTTCAAGATCACGAATCTCTTTCCGCCGCATTAGCAGCCTCGATAAGCGGCAACATCGCCTTTGGTCCTAATGCCGGCAATTACGTCCGAAAGATCGGCGGTGGCTTCGGCTATGAGGGCGAAGTGCCGCTGGATAAAGGCAAGCGCTACTACTCAGTTAACGGCTTCTCAATCCACGCCAACACCGCTGTTAACGCACACGCACTGATTCCCCCACCGCGCAGTCATCTCGTACGGTGGGCCCCCTTTCTCCAGGTTATTTGCACCGAAATCTCCTTACCGGAAAGACATAACCCTCAGGTCGGAGATTAAGAAGGGATTCCAGTTTGGTGATGATGCAGCGGAGGGCAAGAAAAAGAGTGATTTCAAGAACTACACCTGGTCAAAGCGAGCAGGGTGAGTTCACGTTTGGGCCGGACGACTGGTCGAGGGAACACATGACATGATCGAGGGCTAAGCGAGGCATGTGCTGGATGACGAGCCGGAGTCCAGTTAGCTCATGGGCTGGGGTGCCCTATTGCCTCGATAGCTGATGCTAAAGGACATCGCGGAGAATGCTCGTAGTCACGGTGGCCACAGTGGCGCCTGGTACAGAGAAATCCTGCCATTTAGGCAGACTGTGGGTTGCGGAGGAGGGAAGGTTGGCCCGGGAAGCAAGCCCGGGTGCTGGGGCAATGGGGGTTGAATGTCCTACCATCCGCTCAACGGGCGAAGGCGCTTTGAAAGGCCAGCATGATGAAAAGGCGGCGGACGGACCAGCCGATTCTGAAATTCCAGGTGGGGTCGCAGGACCGAAGCATCCAGGCTCCGCACCGGGTGTAGATACTCTAAGCTCGCAGTGACGATCAGTAGAAGTGTTTGTAACCCGCCCCGACTCCGAGAGAGATTGTGCTGGTGGTCGATGTCACCGGGTCCATGGGGCCGGGCGCAGGTGATGGCTTCAACCACGATCCCATGCGCAACGGGTCGTGTGAGCGAATGGAAGCTGTTCGTCACGTTCTGGCAAAACGCGCGATTTACACTCAACTGCTGCATCGCTCTTTGCTGATCTGGAATCATCAACTCGCCGACCAATCGCTAATGTACTCTGTGCTGCCGAGGGCGAAACAGATTATGCTGCAACTTTATCAAGTGCAGGTAAGATCCTGGATAAATACGCAAGAACTCATGTACAGCGTGAAGTCTACTTTATCACCGACGGTTTACCTACGGTCAGAGACGGCATTCGTGAGGCAAGGGCTCTAAAAGACGATGGAGTCATGATTGCGCCCATCATGTTGATCGGAGACGAGACTATCCTGCGCGATCACATCGCTAGCCGTGATTCTTCGGGGCAGCCACTTTTCCGCAAAGTGGTCGAAGCTAATCAGTTGCCGCGAGCTCTAGCTGACCTTGCTGGCAGTAAGCTAGTGAACATGGACCTAAAATATCGGGCAAGTCGCGAGCAGAATTGGCAGTTCATAAACCTGTCGAGAAGACTGCAAGGTTACCGCTTTAGCTTGTCACCGCTACAGTTTGACATGATGGTCGGTAAAAGTCTGGAAGTTAAGCTTGAGACCCTAGATAGTCGTGGACGCAAGACCGAGGTCGCTGGAGTTCTGGTTGCAAGTCCATGAATTTGCGGATTACAGGCCGATTGCAACCTTGCTACTAAAACCCGATAAGACCCTTAGCTCGCCTTATGCCCAGGTTTGATTGCAGGTTTGACTGCATCCCATTCTGTCACCTGCTGCGCAGGAACATCCACGCCAAAGATGGCTAGCACAGTAGGAAGCACTGAAAATTGGCTAGTCATCTTGCCACTTGCGCTTGGAAGTCCCGACTGAGGGTCGATAGGAAGGGGTTGTAGGAAGGCTCCTACTCCGCCATATACGCCGTTTGGCCCGGTGCCACGGCCACCGATCACCTTACCGCCGTTGGCACCGTAACCAGCCATGATGACACTTGCAGTGTAGCCATGGTTGGTTCCCGGTCTAGTGGTAAATCTAGCATCGTTCACAGTCCTTGCAACTTGACGATCGAATTCGGACGTGTAAACGAGTAATGTTGAATTAAGAAGATCACCGGAGCCGTCAGGCGCGGGGGTGTTCTTAAGTTTTATGATCAGTGCTCTGAGGCAAACAAGCCCCGCAGTTGTTTCAATAAAATCCATGTCGTTTTGGTCGTGATAGTCTCCACCTGGGGCGGGTACGTCAACGACGGCTGCAAGATCACGAGTCACCAAAAAATCAGCTAGAGCAAACGGGAAGATCATTGCTTGTAGCTGGATACTGCGGTTTAGAAAATCCAGCATCCCCGTACCCGAGCTTGGCATCCCTGGGATTTTGGACAGTGCGTTGCGAATAGAGGGACTGGCTGAAGAGCTGAAGATAACCTCTGTCAGGTCGTCGACAACGGCTTTTTCGTAGCGCTTCATCGTCGCCAGAAACTCTGGACTCTGAGCAAAGTTTTTACCAGCAATTTGCTCGCTGGCATTGAATGCTATAGCGAATGTCTCACTGAAGAGCTGCTTACTACGTGGTAGCTTAAAAGCGTCAGTGCTACTTGCGAGTCCATTGATACTTTTTGAGATCGCTTTTCTGACGGCCTCGTTGGCAGAGGGATCATTCGGATCGGGTGAACCTATGAGCTTCCATGTTCCGCTGTTTGGTACGTTTAAAGGTACACCTGGGCCCTGATATAAGCCAATCTGTGAGTAAAAACCCGCTGAGTCTTCTGTACACTGTACGTAGTGGAGAGGTCTTGTATAGTCGGGTGCCTTGGCTAGAGCATCGGCAACAATAGTTGAGAAAGAGGCTGCATATCCCGATTGATGACCGTCTTGAATGATAAAGTTACCGACTGAGTGACTGCCTGGTACACCCAAGCCGCGCCATATCATGAGTTGGGCAAATTCAGCGGTGTTGTAGGCGCTCATGCCGGGACCAAGGACCGATCCACCGAAAGGAATCGCATGATTGTCGTTAAATCGCGGGGTAGCTACATCTCCGTGAAAGTTGCTGTTTATAGCCGCAGCTGATAAGCCAGCGGTATCACGCAGCACCATCGGGGTGATGTGCCACGAAGTATCCCAGCCACCACGGCACTGAATATTAATTAAGTAGCGGCTGCGTCTTGCTGGATCCGCGTGCCCTATCGACGAGAAGCCTAGGGGGGTTGTTGCAATGGCTAGTCCAGCGGTGCCGAACTGGATAAATTGACGCCGACTCGGCTTGGTAGTCATATCAATTGCTCCTCTGATAGATCGGTGACGTCATGAGCTCGGACACCATTCCGTCATAATTGTACTGTAATTTGGTACTAAACGATTTTGCCACAGTATCAATCAGACGATTGTCGTCACCTTCAGGCTCGCGGCCGAAAATATTCTTGAATGCTGTTTTTACAGTACACCGCGCAAATTGCTTAGAATCAGCAAGCACCCTGGCCACCTCGGCAATGCCTGTTACTTTTTTGCCAAATAAGGCACCGGTGCCTTGTTCGTAGCCGGTACGGACACCGTAGGTTCCACCCCTGTTATTGAGTATCCCAGCGAACTTCATCTCACCGGTGCTGGATCGATTTACATCTTCGGCAAAGTCTGCGCTCAGCGCTGAAGCCAGCGGATCCATCACAATGTGACAGCCATAGCAACCCGCCTTGGGATCGAGATGCTTCACACTATCGCGCTCGTAGGTAGGGATGAAATTTCTATGCAAACGTCTCGCGTTGGCGTCCAAATCGGGCAAGAACTCACTTGGTAGTCCACAAAGCAGCCTTTGGATCATCCTGGCGGCGATACTACGGGGCTTGCCACCTCCGACTGATACTGGTCCCAAGAAGGCAGCTTGGGTGAGTACGCCCGACATCTGTTTTGGCGGGATCGAACCTCGCTGAAACTCAGTTGCTAAGTAAGTTTTATCGGCACCTGTGATATTCGGTAGTAGTTCTTTACTTTCGGATTTAAACAGATATCTAATCGGAATAGGCCTAAAAGTATTTGCCGCGATCAGGTGCAACGAGGACGCTTGCGGACGCACATTATTCATATAGACTGGTAGGTTATAGGCCTGATTGCGGTATAGAAGTTCGAGTTCCGTACGCCCGATAGTGTACGGAGCTGTCAAAATCAAGCGATAATCTTTGTTTTTTGAAAGAATATCATCAAGGAGATTCATGGGTTCGTTAGCAACGTCTTCGACTAAACGGCCGATTGCTTTGTCTTCCAAACTAGTTCCGTTTGCACTGTAGAAATCGGCCGCATTGACTGCTAAGTCGTTTAGGTCATCTCCGGGGACGCCGCGCGGGTAAGCAACATCTTCGCTGTAACCGCTCGACCCTACGGTGAGGATTTCAGCTGCATTGGGCTTACCGCAACGGAAACTGTCGAGCACTGGTGGCGTTGCTAAAGAATCACGCAGATCTGGTCCGAATTCTGGTCGCACACCACCACTTCCGGCATTCCAGTTCGCGATCCTGCCTGTTGGGAAATTAGCGGCCGATGCTGGACGGTAGTAACATGTTGCAGGAAAACGCGAGACGGTGTTGCAGACTTTGACCTCTTCGTTACTCCACCATAATTTGACGGTGCTGTAACCATTTTGCTCACCGCTAGGCGAAAATCTACGTACGCGGCGAGGGCGATCCTTTGGACTGAGGTATTTACTGTCGAAATGGTCTAACGGTGTGTCTTTGAGGTTGCCAGAAACATAATTGCTCAATCCGTCCTCTGATAGTCTCATTTCAACGACGTCGTCCACTGAAGTGGTTCGTTTTGAGTCATCGGCCAGTGTTATCGACCCCGGGGTCTTGACCCATTGACCGCTACTCTTATCCCAGCCACCAATGGTTTCCCATGCGCTACTCTCAGGGTTGAATTGCTGCCACAAGATGCGCGTTGTGCGAGGATCGAACTCTTGTTCCTTACCTCGTGCACACAGCTCTGAAAATGTATGCACCCTTGTGTTAGCCCTTCGTAGTAACTCCATCGCTCGCACCGGGGCAGCGAAACCGCTTGAATCGCTCGGTAGTTCCTCATAGGCCCAGCTACCCACCACGGATCCACCACTGATACCCCCGAAAGGAGTGCGCACCGCAGGTTTCATAGCTAGGACACCAAGATTGATAAAGCCACGTAGCCCAAACCAATCTCGGTGCCAGTCCTTGACGGAATCAGCATATCCAGTGGTCGTGTTTTGTAGTTTAGCAACGTAGAACTTCAGATAGGCGCCTTTATCTAGAGCTGCATGATAGTCTTCGTAGTCGCTCATGGTTGGTAGTCTTCTGCCCACCTCAAGTGCCATGCGGCGAATCTGATCAGTTTCGCCGGCGTTGCCAAAGAGGAATTGAGGTGCCATCAGCGCTGCGACGCACACTGCTTTCTTGGCCGCTTTATTGTCGGCACCAACAGCGACAGCTTCACGGTAGAGATCAGCTAAAAGTTTGGTTTCGGTAGAATCGACTTTGTAAGGATAAAGCCATGCATTTCTAGCGGCGGCAAGTGCGATCTTATCAGCTACATCGTTGGGAGCTGTTTCCCCAGCTAGTAGTAGGTTGCTATCCAGTTTAAAGAGCGTGCTTTTATCGTCGGTATCATCGACGTAGTAACGACAGAGTGCGTTTGCTTTGCCGCGCATAACGATCTCAACCACTGTACTAAACTGGCGAGATGGATGTGCTACTGCTCGGTTTATTGATCGCGCTGCAAACTGGTCAAAAGTGCTTGCACTGATAATCGCCGCAGATGCCTGAGGAAAAAGTGCTTGCAGACGCATCGTGATTGCTTCGCCAGATAGACGGCTTAGGTTTGTTGGGACCGACTCGAGGGTGCACGCGACGTCAGAGGCCGCCCAAGTCTTGAGTGTTCCAAAGTCAACCGAGCCAGGTTCCAATACCATGCCACCCGCGTGGCGATCGTCTTTATTGGCGACCATTAGGAGTAGCTTACTGTTGTCGACGTTCTCCGTATCCAACATTTTTTTAAGCAGCTCAACGTTCACGGCTGCCTCGGCAGTAGAGGGATTTGGGCCTTTCAGCGTTAAACTACCAGCGCCGCTGCCACCAGCCCTATGGCAGGCTAGGCACTTGCCGTCAAGTATAGGGGTGACGTTAGTCTTGAACTGATCACCTGATGTTTTACAGGACACAGCTTGGCTATCCGCACCACCTGGAGCTCCAGGCACCGGACCAGGATCTGGGCTGTGCTGGATGCCCCCATTAATGGCTGCTCGGCGGTTAACGCTCTTGGCGCTTCCGGCTGTGAGCCCACCGCAGCTTGCTAAGATGACGCTCAAAACGGCGATTATGCAGAGGTCGAACATAGACTTTGGGTACAGCCGGGGCCCCATATACACTCCCAGAATTCTAGGGGTGAGATCTTTTGTAACCTCTACAGCGGGGAGACTTTCCCCCGACCACATTGGTATCGGTGGGGCTTCGTCTCAACTTTAGTGCTATTTTGTTTAGCAAGCTAAGTTGCCAGATTTTAACAATAAATTTGGCGATGTGGAGGGCGCTTTGCTGCCCTCCGATTCTACCTCGATTTTGTACCAGAGCTCGATTTTTTTATGTTTTTACCTGGCTGCTGGCGCGCAAGATTTGCTGCTCGACGCATTCCAGCCATAACCATCATACTTGCTTGCGTCGGCGTAGCTACAACCAGGACTCCCATATGGCAAGACTGCTGTCGATGGCGCACTGGTAGATGTCGATTGTGGACTATTGATTGTATTTGTATACAGATTAGCATTGTCACAATCTGCACTGGAATCGTCGTCAATCAAAGTTGATAGAGGGTTGCCGTGACTCTCAAACTGACATTTCATCCAGCCTTGAAAGAGATTAACCATCACGTAACTGCCCTGACCAACGTCGGCAGCAACATTTTCTAAACCCTCACTCCAGCCATGGGTTGCACCAATCAGCTTAAGGATACCATTTGAATCTAGGTAGGCAGGACCTCCGGAGTCACCACTTGCAGCGCCCTTGCCGGTATAAGTTTTGATGCCGAGCTTTCTAACTTTTTTGTCCAAGGACTCGACTTCCGTCCGGACCTGACGAAGCACTGGCTCTAGATTAACTTCTCCCTCTTTAGTCGCACCGTAGCCCGCTAGGAGCAGGGGAGTGCCTACTTGAACTTCATCGGGGCTGGCTAGGCTTACCGGGATCATTCCGTCGGGTAGTTTGCCTTCTATCGAAAATACGCCAATGTCGTTGGGCAAAGTCGCTGGTGTGATGGTTTTGGCGTCTTTGAGCCACTTCTTGTGATAGGAGACGTTAGTCACTTTGATGGATTCAATGGCTTTTCTGGGAGCAGATCCCCAACCAATTTTCCAGATCTTCGCCTCTGGCGTTAGGGTAGCACAGTGAGCGGCTGTGACGATATGATTCGGTCCAATGAGTGTACCTGTGCATTGAACTAGATTGGTGCCCTTAAGATTTTTACCCTCGAATTTAATATCCTGATCGATGGTTACCATGAGGGCCACAGTCGAGGCTAACGACCGCTTGTCTTCGGCCGATTCGACAGCTTCACCGCCGACAATTTTGACTATACTTCCCCTTGGTCTTGATGCGCCGCATGCCACTGTTAAGGCGATGGCAGAATAGCTCAGCAAGCGGCATGTGTTGGCGTTTCTAAACAGTGATAACGGGGTAGTTGCAAGGATCTTCACTGGACATACTCCTTTGTCTCTTTAGGCCAAACCGAAGGTCATCCATTGGCTCAGTGAATTCTTAGTTCGAGTTTAGCCCTGCAAACCAAGTGCCACGCACTCAGGTCTGCTGGTCTCTGATTTTCTTGGTAAATATCAGGGGCGATACGCTGGGAAAATGGCTACGACATTTACACTCGCTGATGGTTTCTGACTAGAGAGTTATCTGATCTGCTAGAAATTTGATATCATGAGGATTTTGCGTAATATTTGATTGGCTCTCAAGTTAATCGCTTTAAAAGCACGATTGTGCGACCTAAATAGCCAGGGAGCACTATGATGAGTACATTTGCGCTCAAAAAAATGCGTCTATTCAGGGTGTTGCCGATCAGTTTATGAAGAGTGTGTCTACTTACGAGGAACTACTGGAGATAGACGCCAGCATACCGAAGAGACCGATTCCAAGCCATGTTTGGGAGACCCTTGCCGGGATCGGTGGTCACTCTTGTGGAGAGCAAGCAAGCTGGGGCAAATGCTCCGAATCATGGATGCACCCGGTTTGCAGCTATGCCTGCGGTGGATCTGGTCATGGATCATACTGGAACGGTCAACGATCGCCGTGGAAATGATTAGGATTAGGGCGCTATCAACTCGCGGCCACTAAACCAAATGCGGCACCCTGTGGATCGTGACAGACGGCGATATCATGCCCTAAAGGCGAGGGGTAAATACCTACCACATCGCCTCCCAGGTGGCGCACCTGCGACGCTGCTGGTGCCAATTTGCTCACGCGAAAATAATAGAGCCAATGCGGATGACTGCCGGGAAAATCTTTAATGTCGACAACCATACCGGTGGCCACCTGACTCTTATTCCCACCGATAAGATGGAACGTAAATCCTGTTTGGGAACGCGCCGACGAGACCACCTGCCAGTCAAAAATCTTACAATAATCCTGCACCAACTGGACAGCATCTGGGACAAGTAGTTGAAAGAATCCGACCTCATTGGCATCAAGCCGAGCCCTGTTCGCGGTCACCCCTATCACGGCGCCGCCGGGTCCTTTAAGGGTAACATCTTGAATACCAGATTTAGAGCTGCTGGATGGGCCGATGATAAACGCTCCGCACTGGAGTAATTCCTGAGTGGCGCGTTCCACGTCGTCGACGCCTACGAACCCCACCCAATGCGCAGGTGCCCCAAGTGCTGCGGCTCTGGCGCTCAGTGCGACGATGCTGCTGGTGCCCCGCCCAAGCAGAGCTTCATAAAAGGTTTTAGCCGCCGACACATCGGTAGTCCTCAGTTCCAAGCGCGTAAAGCCAAGAGTCATTTGAATACCTCTGTCCACTGCTGGATTTCGAGCGATTGAGAGCTACCGATCGTTAAGACCTTTGCCGGCAAGAATACGAGGCTTTAGCTTAGCTATGCGCGCCTTTCGCGTCGCGGCTTGCTTTGCGCCCGAAATATGCAAGACGTAAGCGCGCTGGCGGCCGGGTGTCAGCGCTTTGAACGCAGCTTCTAGCCGAGCGCTCTTACGGAAGGCCTCCCTCAATTCATCGGGTAAAGTTGTAGGGCGTTTTTTAATCTTTAAAGCTGTACCGGATAATTCGATCTCTATGGCTTCTTTATTAACAGGTGCAAAAGTATGCGGTCATGATGTATGATCCCTGTCATGGCGCTCGACGGTCGACAACTTAGTCATGAAGCGCTCGAAGCTATTCGCATTCGAGCCGTGAAGGCTGTTCAATCCGG